>CAYHBE010000211.1:0-3768 GCA_964354765.1 uncultured Dehalococcoidales bacterium
TTTTCATTTGAAGTTATCCTATTTTTATTTTTAACCATAAATTGTACTACATTAAATTTAATTATATGGATATTTTTTTATAAATAGATAAATGATGAATCCAAAAAAAAAGTATTTAATATTCTTAATTACGGTTATAATATTCAATTTAGCGTTAATACCTGTAATTTTTGTAAGGAGCGACGATTACGATTTAAGTATAGACGAAAACACCGTTATTGAATGGGAAGTTACTACGGCAAACGAAGACGAATTAGAACAATATTTTTCTTATAGTACTGATTACGACGATTCGGATTTTGATTACGAAGAAGGAGACGAAATTAAAGTGGAAATATCTTCAATTACCGAATACGACGATTATTATTATGTTGAATGTAAATATTACGAGAATTCTGTAAATCAAGGAAATTTGTACGAAAAAGTTGCTATTGATCCAGCAGATTTAGCCGAAGATTTAGCCGAAGACTATGGTGATTCGTATTCGGTGGTGTTCATTTGTACAGATACGAAAGATTATTTAGCAGAATTTGACGAAAATGTGCCTCCCGCTTATAGTTATTTCGTTTACGCTTCGGGATCAGCCTTATTTATTAATCTCACTTCAAGCGGTTATCCATACTGTATTATAGTGGAATACGACGAAGACGGTATTCAAGAAAAACTTTCGTTATTAAAAGATACTCTGTTAATTTTCGAATTGGAATTACAAGATGTCTCTCATTTAAATCCATTTGCTACCTTTCTAATGATATTCATTATAGTAAATATTGTTGTGATTATTTTAATTGCTGTCATTGTAACGGTTGTTATACTTTCTAAAAGATCAAAGAAAAAAGTTAGTCCTAAAACCCAGCCTACGCCTCAATTTACACCAGCACCTGCACCCCAACCTTACGCAATACCAAAAGTTAGTATTCCAACACAACCGACAGAATTTCCTAAGGAAAAGCTTGAAACTGAAGAGGGTGAAGTAAAAGTCGAAGCGAAGTATTGCGAACATTGTGGTGCTTTAAAGGATAAAGCCGATAAATTCTGCCCTTTCTGTGGAGTAAAATATTGAATTTCTTTAACATAACCAAATGAAATTAAAAGATTTCAAAAAATTTTTTAATAAAAAATTAATTTTTTTTCTATATTATTATCTATTTCCAGACTTCAAATTATTTGTCAAAAGCTCTTCAAGAATTTCTCTACCAAAAATACATTAATCCATTTTTAACCTTTTATTCGTTTTCTTTAAAATCTTTAATGAGATCAACGGTTTTATTAGCATCAATTGTAATTGCTATTAGTTTTATTTCGTCGTTATCTTCGCATTGAGGATCAATCATCACGTAATAAAATACATCGTTATTAGAATCGTACCCAATCTCCAATTCGTCGCAAGTTTCGGGTATAATCTCTTTAATCTCATTAGGAGCATTTTTTAATAAGACTGAATAAATTTGATCTTCAATCTCTCTTTGCTTTGTTCGGATCTCTTTAATCGAATTAAAATCAAACTGCTCCATAAATTCTGAAACTTCAGAATTTAATTCGTTCCATTTAGTAAATAAATTTGACAGCGAGGGTTCCATGATAATTTAATTTTTTGATAATTTATAAAAATAATAAGAATAAATATTTAAAAAGCAATAAATACATTTTTATCTTAAAATTTTAATATATCGATATCGCAATGAAGCTTAAGATCTTTAACGATTTGATCTATGTGTAATTTATTCCTCGTTTCAATTTCTACAATTACTTCTGCTTTCGTGTAGGATAACTCTAATCGTTCTCTATCGTGAACGATAGATACTACATTTCCTTTATTTTGTGCTATAATAGTTAATATTTTCAACAATTCTCCAGGTCTATCCGGTATTTTAGTTTTAAATTTTAAAAGTCGACCCTCTTTAATCAAACCTTTGTTGATGATTCTGTTTAATAAATTTGGAGTTAAATTTCCTCCAGAAATAATAACTGCGATATTTTTATTTTGTAGGTTAATTTTCTTTTGAAGCAAAGCCGCTAATGGCGCAGCTCCAGAACCTTCTACAAAAAGTTTTGCTCTTTCCAATAGCATTAAAATAGCATTGGCAACTTCTTCGTCGGATACAAGAACTATCTCGTCAACATATTTATTCACCATCTCGAACGTGATATTCCCGGGTTTTTTAACGGCAATGCCATCGCAAATTGTTTCTGTAGATTCTAATATTTTTAATTCGCGTTTTTTAAACGATTCGTACATTGAACGAGCGTTTTCAGATTGCACGCCGATTATTTTTATTTTTTTATTAAATTCTTTACAATAAGAACTTATTCCACTTATTAAACCACCCCCGCCTATTGGACAGAAAATGTAATCTACATTAGTTAATTTCTCGACAATTTCGTAGCCAATTGTAGCTTGGCCCTTTATAACGTCCAGATCGTTAAAAGCGTGAACGAAGGTAAGATTATTTTTTTCTTTAATTTCTAACGCTTTTTGGTAAGCTTCGTCGTAATTTTTACCAGATTCTATTACTTCTCCCGAATAGTTTTTTATTGCTTCTATCTTGACTATAGGGGACCCTTCAGGAACCACGATTGTAGCTTTTATATTAAACGATTTTGCTGCAAGAGCTACTGCTTGTCCATGATTACCTGCCGAAGCAGTAATGACCCCTGCTGTCTTTTCAGATTCCGATAATCTCGATATTTTATTGTAAGCGCCTCTAATTTTAAAAGAGCCCGTTCTTTGAAAGTTTTCTAATTTTAAATACACGTTATTTTTTGTCAGTGCGGAAAACGTGTGATTTAATTCTAAAGGAGTATAATGTACGAATTCTCTAAATGAATCTCTGATTTGTTTTATTTCTTGAATATAATTTAAATTTGATATTGACATAACATCTATTATTAATTTATAAAGAAAATTAAATAATTCACTATTTTAAATTATTTAAAAAAATTCCTAAAAAAATAGAATTAGAAATTAAATGGTTTTGCTAAAATAGCTTTTACTCGCAACTCTTTAAATTCGCTTGTGGGAGCCGGCTTAATCAAGCATACCGTATCTGCTCCTTTGCCAGTGCCGCCAACGGCTATAATATCTCTATTAAGATCAGGTATCAAGCCCGCATCGCATACCGTGCTTGAAATTTCTATACAGACTTTAACGCCTTGACTAAAATGAAATCCTAACATTTTAGCAAGTAAATCTACAAAGATCCACGCTTCTTTATTTAAGCGTAAACCACGCTCGATTCCGCTCATAGCATGAGTTCCAGCATGAACTTTTAATCCTTTCTTATTTAATTCTTCTATTTTTTCTTCGGGACATTCTTGTCTTGTTTTACTATTAGCGAAATAATAAGAGTGAGTTATAACCATTAAGTTGTAATTTTTAGGATTAAATATTTGTGCTGCTTTTTCAGCGACAAATCCAGTTGTACTCGCAACAACAATGTCTTTAACGCTTAACTTATCCGCATATTTTTTAGCGATTTCTAAAGCTTTATCAGTGTTCTGTGGACCAGCTTTTTCAAAATAAGTGACATCCAAATTTAAATCTGCCATTATTTATTGAATGTCTCTTGTTTTAATAAAACTATTAATTTTTTTTAATTTATAAAAGTGAATTTGTTATAATTATAAAACGAATTATTACATTTAAAAAATAAATATAAATATAAATCTAAATTAGCGATTTCAAGTTATAATATTATGTTTTTAACGATTAGTATTTCTATAGCTGTTTCAATTATCACTTAAAATCTATTTAAAATTAAAAAGAAA
>CAYHBE010000212.1:0-3757 GCA_964354765.1 uncultured Dehalococcoidales bacterium
GACTACGGGATGGATACGGTTTCTGCCGGAAACACCATCGCCTTTGCCATGGAATGCTATGAAAAAGGAATATTAAACCTGGCGAATACCGGCGGATTAGAAATTAAATTCGGCGATGCTGATGTAGTTATCGAACTCCTTCACAGAATAGGCGAAAGAGAGGGAATCGGCGATCTACTGGCAGAAGGAGTGCGGGCAGTATCAAGAAAGCTCGGTGGCGGTTCTGAGGATTTTGCGATGCATGTCAAGGGACTCGAACTGCCGGCATATGACTCGCGCGCCGTACAGATTACAGGATTAGCCTATGCGGTGGCGAACCGCGGCGGCGACCATGTGACAGCATATATTCAGGGTCCTACTTTCCTGGACATCCCATTTCTTGTCATCCCCGATAGTCACATCGAAGATGCCATGAAAGCCAATCCCGATGAAGTCCACATACTTATTGACCTGGAGAACGTTCTAACAGCGTTAGACACACTCGGCGCCTGTAAGTTTATGGGTCTTTGTTTGAACTCAGAGGAATGGGTGAAACTCGTGGAACATTGCCTGGGACGTCCATTCAACTACGCTGACCTGGTTAAAACAGGAGAGACGACCTATAACCTGGCGCGCCTTTTCAGCGTTAGAGAGGGACTATCACGGGCGGATGATACCCTACCCCGCAGGTTGCTTGAGCAGCCGTTACCGGAAGGACCGGCGGAGGGTAAGGTCAATGAAAATCTCGATATTATGCTGGACCGGTATTACGAATTGAGAGGCTGGGACAAGAACACCGGCCATCCGACTAAAGAAAAGCTCGCAGAACTGGGACTGCAAAAATATGCGATCTAATACTTACTTGACCTGCAGCGCACCCGATATCACCGAACAAACTTAGGCAGAGTGTAAGGGGTGCAACCCCTTACACTTAAATTCCTTCCATAACAAGAGAAGGGATACAGGGATAGGTCGTCGTGTAAGATAAACACAGGAGAGCATAGTCATCAGTTCTGTCAGTTAGTGATTGTGTGAGAATCGTGGTTGCAAAAGCGAATAATCATAACTTTGTTTAGAGTAGTTATACGAAGGAGTCCACCTTATGGATAGAGTAAAAGGCAGTGATAAGCCCTGGTTAAAAAACTACAAGCTCGGTGCTTATCCTTTAAAACAGACACTAGAACCGTATCCGCGCGTTCCTGTCTTTTCTTTACTTGATAATGCGGCAGCCTCATTTTCCAACAAGGTCGCTATTCAATACCTCGGCAAGCAGATTTTATACCAGGAACTGAAAAATAGCACCGATTCACTGGCAAACGCTTTGGCATCGCTCGGGGTGAAAAAAGGAGACAAGGTTGCTGCCGTTTTACCTAATTGCCCCCAGTTCATCATGACTGATTTTGCGGTAATGAAGGCTGGCGCCGCATTGATTCCCTGCAGTACCTTACATAGAGTCCTCGACCTGCAATATGAAATCGGCGATTCCAAGGCAGAAACTGTAATCTGCTCCGACGATGCACTACCCTTGATCAAATCGATCAAAGATAGCACACATATAAAAAACATTATTGTCACATCAGCTCTCGATTATGCCGCTAAAGCACCAGAAGTTGTTGAAATACCGGGGGCAATCCCATTCAAGCGCCTGATTGCCGAACATCCACCCCAGGCTCCAGCGGTGGATATCAATCCTGAAGAAGACCTTGCCCACCTCGCCTTTACCGGCGGCGCCACCGGGTTGCCCAAGGGCGTCATGATAACCCACTTCGGTATGGCATCTAACGTCATGCAGACGGTGCTCTGGATGCTGGCGCCGATTATGCCGGGACTGAGGGGCAAGTCATCGGTGGAGATGATTATTCCTCTTTTCCATTCCTACGGACACCTGGGGATGCTCTCGGCGATCGCTGCAGGGCTAAGAATATTGCTGGTGTCAGACCCGAGAGACACCGACCAGGCAATCAATTATATGAAAGAGTTTCGTCCGTTAATTGTTTTTGTAGTCCCCACGCATTTGATGCGGATTGTCGAACGCAAGGTCGGACGTTTGCCGGTCATGTTTATCTCTGGTGCAGCACCATTACCCCAGGAAATTTTTGATTCTATCCGACGGGACATTATGATGCCGGTTACCGAAGGCTACGGTTTAACCGAGTGCGGTCCTGCGACTCATATTAATATCTCATGTTTTTCCAAGATAACTGGCTTCGTGTCTAAAGAACAGCCCGGCATCGGCATCCCGCTTCCCGATACTGAAGTGAAAATAATAAATCCGGATACGGGTGTGGAATGTTTTGCCGGCGAAAGCGGCGAGATTGTTGTCCGCGGTCCGCAGACAATGAAAGGTTACTGGCCTACTCCCGGCAGCGGATTGGTAGATGGATGGCTGCACACTGGTGACATCGGACGGATGGATGACAACGGATATTTTGTAATTGAAGACCGTATTAAAGATATGGCGAATATCTCCGGTTATAAAGTCTACACCACTGAAATCGATAACGTGTTATTTAAATACCCGGGAGTCGCGATGGTAGCAGTGGTCGGTATCCCTGACCCTGACAGACCGGGCAGCGAAAGGCTTAAAGCGTTTATTAAACCGAAAGAAGAATACAAAAATAAGCTCAGTGCAGACGAAATCATGGTTTACTGCAAAGAAAAGTTGCCTCCCTATGCAGTTCCAAAGTGGATCGAGTTTCGCGATGAGCTGCCGCTGACTGTAACCGAAAAAATTTTTAAACGGGCACTCAGGGAGGAAGAAATAAAAAAGATGCAGGAACATTCAAATCCCGCATAGGAGGAGTGAAATGCCAGCATATGCAACCAAAGAATGGCTCGAAGCAGCTATCAACAACTATAAAGCAAACCCTGATAACAAAGATAAGCATTTCAAAGGTCTGAGTATGGCGCTCACTTTCCGCGTCATTGCCGATCCGGGACTCGGTATCGAAAGGGATATCTATTTCAGCGTTCATATTGATAATGGGGTAATACAAGCTGATAGTGGTTTTCTCAACACCAATCAAGCAAAAGAAAAATCTACTTATATTGTCGCCGCGACACTCGGCGTCTGGAAAAAAATAATCCAGAAGAAAGAGGGCTTTATAGCTAACTTTATGGGCGGCAAAGTAAAATTAGACCAGGGATCCGCGATAAAATTTATTCCTCTCGGAGGTAAGGCTCCCGCCCTCGTCGAGAACTTCTATAAAATTGACACGCAGTGGCCTGATGACATGAAACCGGAACAGCTATCTGCGTATAAAATTCAAGTACGGTCTCTTCTTGATAGTCTCTAGGAGGAAATCAGTGCTTAAGCGGATTTGTATATTTTTAGCATTGCTGATTTTAGTTCTTGCAGCGACCGCTTGTAGCAAATCGGCAGTCGATGATGTTGAGATAAATCTGGCGCCGATACATGAAGTAGACGTACGATTTATGGAATCGTTCCCCATCCAGGTCGGAGTTAATATTAAGCTGGGACTCAGTAGCGGCTGCACAACATTCCACGATGCGGTCGTGACCCGAAGCGGTAATACGATTAATATCAAGGTTACCACGCAGCGGCCGAAAGACAAAATCTGCACCGCAATTTACGGTTATTTCGACAAGAACCTGAACATCGGCAGCGATTTTACCGCCGGCACAACCTACACTCTAAAAGTGAACGATTATACCACCACTTTTAAGATGCCGTAGCAATCCAATTCTCCCCCGATGTCATTCCCAGCGCAAGCGGGGAATCCACAACCACCTTTTGTCATTCCCAGCGCAAGCGGGG
>CAYHBE010000213.1:0-3752 GCA_964354765.1 uncultured Dehalococcoidales bacterium
AGAAATACCCTGAACGTATCATCGAACACGCGGTCAAAGGTATGCTGCCCCGGAACAAGCTAAATGCCAAAATGATGAAGCGGCTCAGAATATATCTTGGCACTGAAAATCCCTATGGAAAAGCACCAACCGCGGTGATAGCAAAAGAAGCATCGAACAGTTAGTATTGAATTCTACAGAGGGAGGATCTCTTGGACGAGCATTATTTTTACGGAACGGGCAGGCGAAAGACGTCTGTCGCGCGTGTGCGGCTTCTACCGGGAAAAGGTGCGATTGTAATCAACGGCACCCCATATGAAGAGCTATTTACGCGGACAGAATATCGCCGGGCTATCACCAAACCCCTCATCGTGACCGATAGCTTAAACAAGTTTAATGTAGTCGTCAAGGTTGAGGGAGGCGGTGTTACAGGACAAGCCGCAGCTATTTCCCATGGTATCGCCCGCGCCCTTGTACAGGCAAACCAGGAAAATAAAGTTAAACTCCGACAAGGTGGGTTTTTAACCCGCGACCCACGCGCCAAGGAACGCAAGAAGGCTGGCTTAAGAAGAGCTCGCAAAGCACCGCAATACACTAAGCGTTAGGCTTTTCTTGTTTATACCGGGGATCTAGCTCGTGAGGATTCTTTCTGTGTAGAGAATTACAGATCACAAGAAACAAGAGCCGAACAAATTGAAAATACAAAAGAAAAGGGGAGCAGAAAGCTCCCCTTTTCTTTTGTATTTTACAGACGACCTTACTCGAGATTGTTACTGGTAGTCATTTACACCCGACTCATTTCCGTAACGTTGTGTGATAGACACCTGATTAGCTGCAGCAGGAATCGCAGCTTGTGGACATGCAGCCGGAACATCCCGTTGGTCCGGGTCCACCGGAGGGTCCAGCTCCTGGAAGCCTTTCCGGATCTCCGACCGCGTTGGTGGTGATACACATGAAACGGGACATTACCCTGATGGCTTTTGCCTTACATGTCGGGCAATCAGCCGGCTCGCCGGACATAGAAATCGGGCGCATTAGCTCGAACTTATTTTTACATTTGTTACAGACGTATTCGTATATCGGCATATCTTTACTCCACATTCAGTTTAATAGTTTAGAGAATATGAGTCAAGGTCGTGTTGTGCATCCATAACATGCATTCCCAGGTTCTTTCCTTTACTTCGCATCGTGAGTAGCCATTTTGTTCATAGATTTGCTATACTTGGAATAAGTCTATAGCGCCTTGTGAAGAGGGGGTCAACATAAAACCCCCTCTTTTCCATAACAAATCCCAATAAAAACACAGTGAAGAGATTTTTTTTATTTCCGTACTGGAGAGGAGCAATTTTTTCAAATGGGCGGTCAAATATCAGCAAACCAGGCTTATCAACAAGTCTATCAGCGCTCATTGAACGATCCTGAAGGTTTCTGGGGTGAAATAGCAGAACAATTCTACTGGCATAAAAAATGGGATAAAGTGTTAGACGATTCGAATCCCCCATTCTTCCGTTGGTTTGTCGGGGCTAAAACCAATCTTTGTTATAACGCTGTCGACCGTCATGTGAAAAACGGCCTCACAGAGACAACTGCCCTGATTTGGGAAGGTGCGGCTCAAGGCTTGACCCGCATCGTTTCCTACGGCGAACTATACAGGGAAATCAACCGCTTTGCCGGTGTTCTAAAAAGCATGGGGGTCCAAAAAGGAGACCGCGTCCTTTTATTCATGCCTACTGTACCTGAGACAGTCTATGCTATGCTCGCATGCGTACGCATTGGGGCAATGCACGTGGGTATTTTTACCGGGTATGGAGTCGGCGCTCTAACAAAGAGAATCAAGAGCGCCCAGCCTAAAATAGCTGTTACAGCTGACGGTAGTTTCCGTCGAAACCGGGTCGTATCTTTAAAAGAAACTCTGGATGCAGCCATGCAAAACGCTCCCGTGGAAAAAGTAATTGTCCTCAACCGAGGCATTACTCCCGTGAATATGGTTCCGGGAAGAGACTTGGACTGGTCTGAGTTAGTTCAAAAATACGGCACAGATTATGTTGAGCCGCTAATGGTTGAAAGCGATCATCCATCACATATAGTATTTACTTCAGGCGATACCGGAAATCCACGCGGTGTTGTCAACGATACGGGTGGGTATATGGTTGGCCTGTGTAATTCAATGAGCCAGATATATGGAGCTAAGCCCGGCGATGTGTTCTGGGCAACCTCGGATATAGGCTGGCGACTTGGTCATAACCATATGGTCTACGGACCGCTTCTATACGGCATCTCCTCTATCATGTTCGAGGGCACGCCCGACTATCCAGACCACGGTGTTTACTGGCGTCTAATAGAGAAACATCGGCCTGCAGTCTTGTTTACAGTACCGACTGTTTACCGGATGCTCAAGCGTTTCGGAATAGAGCATGTAAAAAAGTACGACCACAGCTCTGTTAGATACCTTTTTCTTGCAGGCGAATACTGTGATGTCGATACGTGGAATTGGGCGACTGAAGCGCTTGATGGTAAACCTGTAATTGACCATTACTGGCTGACCGAAGCCGGCTGGCCTATGACCTCACTTATGGCTGGCATCCCGCTTTCATCAATAAAACCCGGTTATGCTGGCAAGTCGTGCATAGGCTGGGACCTGATGGTGGTCGACAAAGAAGGTAATAAGTCATCTCCCGGCGTTGAAGGTATTCTGGCAGCAAAACCCCCATTACCTCCCGGCAATATAATGAGCTTATGGAAAAATGATAAATTCTACGAGAAAGAGTACTGGCATCAGTTCCCGGACAAAATGCTGTTTCTCTGCGGTGATTATGCTACACAGGACAAAGATGGATATTTTGCGATTGGCAAACGCGTTGATGAAGTGATCAATATCGCCGGTCAGCGGATAAGCACCCGCGAGATTGCAGATGCCATTGCCAGTCATCCAGCGGTTGCCGAAGCCTGCGTTATCGGAATCGCGGATGCGTTGAAAGGCGAAGAAGCAGTCGGCCTCGTAGTCTTAAAATCGGAGGTCGAAGCCACGCCTCAAATCAAAATTGAATTACGCGATGCAGTCAGGAGGGGGGTTGGTGCCATTGCTGCGCCCAGAGACCTGTTCTTAGTGCCTGTACTTCCTAAAAACCACAAGGGTAAACATATGCGAGCCGTCTACAAAGCAATTCTAGAAAATCAGGGAATAACAGACCTGAAAAATCTTGAACAGGATGCGAGTAGAGAAGAAATCGAGCAGGCGATTCGCTTATTGAAACCATTATTAGGCTAAAGAGCGTACCTTTGGAGTATTAGATGTCCTATGAAAAAATCGAGGTCCGCCCGTATTCCACACATGATAAGACTGCTGTTATTGAACTATGGCAAAAATACAACTTGACGCGGTCATGGAACAATCCCGAACTTGATATCAAGCGTAAATTGAAAGTAGATCCAGAGTTGTTTTTAGTCGGATTATCAAATGAAAAAATCGTTGCTTCTGTGATGGGCGGCTATGATGGCCACCGCGGGTGGGTATATTACCTGGCGGTAGACCCTGAATACCAGAATAGGGACTTCGGAAAACAAATAATGAAAGCCATCGAGGAAAAGCTCCTGGCTGTTGGCTGTCCCAAGATTAATCTGATGGTACGAACAGATAATCAGTCCGCATTAGGTTTTTACGAGAAAATAGGCTATAAGACCGATGAAGTTATTAGCATGGGCAAGCGCCTAATTGAAGATTAATGTTTAAAAATCCTGAAACATAATTCTAAAAATATGACCTCATCACATTA
>CAYHBE010000214.1:0-3750 GCA_964354765.1 uncultured Dehalococcoidales bacterium
AAATGTGTTACCTATGTCCCCGGACTAATCTGTTACCGATGTCCCCGATCGTTCACTTCCGGGGAGTCAACTCCCATCGTGAGCGCCAAGAATGTGGTCGCTTCATAGATGGCAAAGACCCAGGCCGACGTGTTCTCCTCGTCAACGGCCACCGAGTAGCGATACCGGAAGGCGTCCTCGCCGATCGTCTGAAGCGGATTCGCGTGCGTTGCGTTGACGAGTTCAAGAAGTGTCGTCTGGACTTCGGGGGCTGGTCGAATGAACCGCGGCACATACGCGGTCACCTTGCAGCCGAGGGGCAGCCGACGGCCCAAGTGGTGCAGGAAGAGCCCTCGTGTTGTCCTCGCGATGACACGCTTGACCCGCTCGAGATCAACCGCGTATGACGCGGCTCTGCCCAGATAAGGTCCAGCGTCCGAGAGACGTTCCATATCGCGCAACGTGTTCAAGAAGGCTCGGCGATAACCGAGTTTGTTGGGATTCTGCAACGAGCGGAGAACTGCGTCGCGAACGGCCGCAGCCCCCGGGTGAGCCCCAGCAGTCTCCTCCAATGCAACGACAAGGCGGAAGTATTCGTCATCGAGGCTGAAGCCCCCGTTGCATCGCGCACAAGCGGGAACAGTGACGAGGTTCGGCCTGGGCTTGGCAAAGAGAAGCCGAGGCGGGACATGCTCGTCCGTGGTTGCTGGCTCATCGCAGTATGTGCACAGCTTCGTATCTGTCATCGCTCTCTAGCTGCAGGCTAACGTGGCGCTTCAGCGGCGGCGGATCTCGCTTCACGATGCACGGGGTCTAGATCCAGCACTGCCGCCCGCTGAAAGCGCATGTTAGCCGTCAATGGATGCAACCTAGCCAGATCCGGCCGAGCCCAGTCTCAACTGCCTGGCGGAGCTCAGGCCCGGATTCCGGTGCTACCTGGACGCCCCACCCCAGTAGTATCGGGTGCTGTCCGAACTCTACGGGATCGTCATTTGCTGGATCTAGCACAACAGGGTCGCATTCCGGTGTGTACGCCTCGCCGTTATAGACGACGGGCCGCGTAAGCAAAGCGTGCCGCAGGGACATCAAGAGCGCCCAACTCAGCGGCGCGTCGGTACCCTGAGGATAGCCAGTGCCCGGTCCGCCGACATCCACGGTCTTGTCCCGTCCAGTCAGTGCGGCCTTTATGACTTGGCCGAAGCTGTGCGCCACGCAATCCGCGACCTGGATGCCAACCCTAGCCCGGGAATCCTCCAGCGCGAATATCCGGCAAGGCTCTAGGAAATGAAACAGGGACTGGAGACGATGCGCCTCCTCTTGCGAGCGAAAGATCTCCTGGTCGAAGTAGATGGATAGTGTCGCTGGACCTATTGCGTTCCGTAACAATACGGATTGGGCGGCTTGTAGGACTTGACGGCCCAAGCGAGGTCGACTAAAGGGACCGAAGAACACTGCAATCTTGGAGCGCCGTGCTGCCAAGCTCAATAGGTGATCTCGCGCGATCGGCATCCGTGGGTCCAGATCCATTCTCGCGCTGCTCTTGAACTCCTCGCGAGGTGAATCGATACCGGCGGCAGTCAGGGCCTTCGTCACCTGAGCTTCGAAATCGCTACCCGTGAACACAAAGGCGGTAGCCGCCATGCTGAGATCGTCGTAGATGCTTTCGTCAACGAAGCACTGACAAACGGCCATGGTTCAGTATCCGCGTTCTTGACGGCTAACGCGCGCGATCAGCGGTGGGCCGCGGGGCGGACCGGCCGCTGCATCGCGTAGTTAGCCCAGGTCATCCACGAAACGTGGTCCCGCGCCGGTGACGGCGTCGCGAGCAGTATCGCTGGCCGCGTGAGTCAAGAGCTACTCCATTTCTGCATTCGTGTCACACGCCACAAGCCGGGAGAACAGCTCGTTCAGAGGCCCGAGCCCCATGCGATGCGTCGTGGCAATGTAGAAAACACGACCCCGGACGCGGGCCAGGATCATCTGACACGGCCCAAGATCCCCGTCGTAGAAAGCCGCCTCTCCACGCCCCGCCAGATCCCGACGACCGAAGACCCCGAGCCCGAGCAGGTGATCGAGACTCGACTGGTCGGGGGATCCGTCTGGCTTCGACCAGCGCGTCATTCGCTTGAACTCTGGCTGGGTCGCGATCCACGCGAAGGCACGCATTGCATCAGTAGCCGTGCCGATAAGCCCTCCGCCGTACCCGGGGCAGCTCCAATGGTACGGCCACGGCTTGGCATAGCCCCGGGGATACCGGCCGTGGCCGTCGTCGTAGCGGAGCGAGGGCGCGACCGACGCGAAGGAAGTGCGCACAAGCGAATCGAGACCCAGGCCCGTCTCGATTTCGAGCAAGCGACCGAGCAGGTTGGAGTTCGTGTTTGAGTACTCGAAGCCGCTTCCTGGATCGAAGAGTAGCGCCTTGCCCCGATACGCGCGGTCGATCGTCGCATCCACCGTGACCGCCGAGTCGGGGTGCAGCGCCAACATAGGCACGTAGTCGCGGATGCCGCTCGAGTTGAGCATCAGGTGCTGCACCTTGATATTGCGCGACCGTGTAAACCCCTTGCCCTCGGGAAACCAGCGTGCAATCCGAGCGCCCAACGGAACGCGCTCGCGTAGAACCAGGTAGACCAGGAGGGGCTTCGCTGTCGGGCAACCGAGCCGAAGCTCGTCGCCAGGGTCTACAGCGCCCTCCGCCCACATGCGGGGCTCGACCCCCAGGCTGTCCAGCACGCCGAAGAGCACCCCGGCCGAGGGATCGGACGCTGCTGCCACCGCAGCGCGGAGTGCCGCGCGCACCTCGCCATCAACACGTGATGTCTCGGGCGCGGCCGGTAGCGTCAGGACTACCAGTACGGCAGCGATGGCGGCTGCGCTGGAGAGCTTCCTCGGTCCAACCATGGGGCTCCTTCGATCTTCGCGCCCACTTCTCAAGCTAACCTCCAGTTCCTCGGACGGGGGAATAGCGACTCACTGTCTCTCGCTCATGCTTCAGGCTAACGTTTCAAATGAGGCGCGCGCCGCACGCGCCGCAGCGAAATGACGGCACAGACCGTTTGGCGCGTCGGCTCCATTTGATGGTTAGCCTGCCGTCAACGCGACGGCGCGGTGCCCAGTGTCGCTCTGGACCACATTGGAAAGAAGGTGGTCACCAGGGCCGGGTACGTGCCCGGGCTGAGCAATGGCAGGGGATTCGTGCCGCCCACGACTCTCAACGTCGCTTTGGAGGGTCCGGCAGACACGTGCAACAGAGTCTGTATTTGGTTGAGCACGACGTTCCCTGCGGCGTCTCTGACGTAAACGTCGTGGTTCACACCCACCAATCGCGACACCGGCGTGGCGTCCAACACCTCCCACGAATAGTGCAGGTCCTTGCTCAGAGAAACTCGCCCCTCCCGCTGCGGCCCGGGCGCGTCGAGGAATACACGCTCGATCTGAGCCTGCGCGGTCCCCGCCGCCGTCTTCGCGGTACGGACCCGCGGGTTGTTGGATCCGGAAAACAGACTGAACCACGTCCTCGTTGGCAATGTCTGTTCACCTCCGACGACGGGGCGCACGTCTTCCAGGCCACGTATCGACACCCAGACCTGGACTTCGTGCGTCGGCCCGACATCCTCACCATCCATCCAATACTGCGAGCAGTCATGAACGACGATGAGAACGCGCGCCTTGCCGTCCTCGAGCTTGAGCGGAAACTCGGACCCCACGAAGTCCTGGCGCGTCGCACGGTGGACTGCTATGTGGGGCGGGTCGCGCGGTTCGCCCAGTATT
>CAYHBE010000215.1:0-349 GCA_964354765.1 uncultured Dehalococcoidales bacterium
TGATAATATATATTAAAATTGAAAGTCTGAAAGTAATATATAAGAAAATATAAAATTTTTATGAAGATAGATGCTGAAAGTTATTATGACTACGATGAATTTGATAGTGAATCATCATCGAGTGATGAAAATGAAACTAACGAATCTAGGATTAAGAGCTTTAAAGGATTTCTAATGACTGAATCACAGAGGAATCCAGTAGGTCCTGGTGAACCAGGTGCTATTCATATTGAATTGGATGAAGATGAAACTAGTGATTTTATTTGGGGAATTCGTGGTCTAGATTCAGTTGAACAGGATCTTCCTCGATTTTTACAAGAAGGTCGCATCGACTTTACTGAGGACGGAA
>CAYHBE010000215.1:359-3737 GCA_964354765.1 uncultured Dehalococcoidales bacterium
GGTGAACCAGGTGCTGTTCATATTGAATTGAGTGAAGATGAAATTGACTATTTCTATAAACTGCTGATACAAAATAGTAATATAACTTTAACCAATTATATGAATGATGAGCGTATAGATTTTACTGATGAAGGTTGGATTTGGTTTTATGCTGATGATAAGGAAGTTAAGGCTATGCTTAATGAGTATTACCCAGAACTAATGAAAGATTTACTCTAATAAGTCGTCTAACTGATTGTATCTACGCCAGATTTTTTTGGCTTCTTCCTCTTCGTGATCTCTATAATAATCTGGCATCATGTAGTCACCAACGTGAGCTATTGTACCATTTAATTTTTTAGCTTCAACACATTCGTCGCAAATAGCTATAACATAGCAATCCCCGTCTTTTTTACTACCGTAGCCAGCTGATATATTACCAACGACACCATCACCCCACATACGATTTTCAGCTCTTGTGTAGCTAAACTTATCATCGTAACCATGCTTAACTGTTTTAAATACAGCATCTTCCTCATTTTCGATCTCTTTATCGTATGAGTCAAGCATTCTTATTTTACTGTCACAACATACACACTTCATATTCTATTAAATAAAATTTGTTTTTTGCCTGATTCTATTGCTTTAGTTATCTCACTTGTTTTGTCTGTAAATACTGGTGAGTATAATGTATTAACCGTTTTAATTAATGCTAATAGATTGGCTAATTCTTGTTCGTAATCTTCTGAAGCCCAAGGCTTAACATCATTAATGTATTTATTAGCAAGCTTAACTAACTCATTAGTCTTTTGTAACGCATCTTTAACTTTAAATGCTGACCATAACTCATTAATATCTGATACATATTCGTTAATTGTATTGCTAAATCCGGTAGATGGTTGTTTACCAACCGTACCACCACATTTGATATCAACTAAATGCAACACGCGTGAGATTAAATTACCCCAATCATTTACAACTTCTGAATTCCATGTTCTAATAAGATCTTCATCACTCCAGCAAGCATTAGAATAAGTATTAAGACCAGCAAGTGCGTAGTAACGAACTGCGTCTAATCCATATTTTTCTAATTGTTCAATTGGGTCGATAACGTTACCAAGTGTTTTGGAAATTTTACGACCATCTTTATCTAAGATAGTGCCGTGAACTAGAAGCTTATCGGATTTTTTAATCCCTTCTGCTTCTAAGAATGCTTGAAATATAACTGCTTGGAAACGAAGATTATCCGGTCCACATAGTTGTATAACATTATCCCAGTTGAATTCCTGTTCTGATAAATAACCAGCAGCGAAGATATAGTTTAATAGAGCATCGAACCAAACATAGATTACTTGTGAATCATCGTTTGGTACGGCAACTCCCCACGGACACTTTTCTTTTGTTCGTGATATAGAGATATCATTAGCGCCTATAATTAAGTTTTTTAATTCTTGTAGTTTGTTAGCTGGTTCCAGAAATGATGGATTATCTTCAATCCATTGAAGTAGTGTATCTCTGTGTTCAGAGAGCTTGAAGAAATAATTTTCTTCTTCGACTAGTACTAATTCGGTTGTTGGGTGATCAGGACATTTACCGTCGACCAATTCAGAGTCTTGTTTATCTGACTCACAACCCTTACAATATTTACCTTTGTATGGTGCTTTATAAATATGACCATTATCAATAAATTTTGTCCAGATTTTCTTTACCTTTTCGTGGTGAATAGGATCTGATGTTTTATAGAATGTTGTGTAATTGATGTTGAACTTAGAGCAGAAGTCTTTCCAGACCTTGGTAAGATTCTCAATGTGTTGTTCGGGTGTTACACCAAGTTCTTGGGCTTTTTCCCAAACTTTTAGACCATGTTCATCCAGTCCAATATTGAATTGTACGCTACCATGT
This sequence comes from uncultured Dehalococcoidales bacterium, assembly GCA_964354765.1. Classification (GTDB taxonomy): domain Bacteria; phylum Chloroflexota; class Dehalococcoidia; order Dehalococcoidales; family Fen-1064; genus JAURWL01. Next base: position 2,241 of record CAYHBE010000215.1, read on the forward strand.
AATGCGAACCAACGCGCAATAGCGTCACCTAGAATGAATTCAAAGGCGTGACCAATATGTGGAGCTGAGTTCACATACGGTAGAGTTGTTGTTATAAAAGTATTATTTGCGATTTCTAGGTATTTAAGTTAAGTAACAAATATACGGAAAATTTAGCTAAATATTAAAAATAATATATACACTCGTGAAATATATCAAACATATCAATGAGTCTCTAAGTCAACAAGAATTAGATAAATTCAAAAACGAAGTTGACTCTAGTATATTTTCGCTATGTGAGTATATAGAAGATATAGATGTTAAATATTATAAAGATTATATTATTTATAGATTCTGGAATCGTCATACTGTAGATGAATATGGTAACTTTACAACCATGACTGAAGAGCAAATTATGAGAATTCTTAATGGTCCAAATCAAAAAGATGAGCCAAAATATGGCTTCAGAATACATTTCACAATTGACAAAAAGAAGAAAGATAGTCATATAATATCATTGACTGGTGATGAGATGGATACATTCACAAAAATAACATCACATGCTAATTTAATCCGAAAGAAGTTAGATAACTATCTTGTTATTTTAAATATAAGTAGCCCAGCTTCTTGGTCGGCAACAACATTTGAATTGTTAATAATTAGAGACTAATGAGATATTTAAAATCATATAAAATTTTCGAATCTACTTTATTGGGAATATCTGATAACGTGGATAAAGATTTAATTTCTAAAGTAGAGTCATTGGTTAAACCAGGTAGTTCAATATTAGAAATTTCTTGTGGTAATGCCGCAGATGCTATTCAGTTAGATAAAGATGGATATAATGTTACTTGTACCGATATGGATTCTGAATATGTGAAGCATGCTAATGAGTATGTTGCATGTATTCAACACGACACAAAGAAACCTTTCCCATTTAAGGAAAATCAATTTGATTTAGTTTATTCAAGACTTGGTTTACATTATTTTAGCCAAGAAGAATTGGTGGGAATTTTTAGAGAGATAAATAGAATAACATCTCGTTATTTCGTATTTACTGTTAAGTTGGTGAATGATATACAAACAGGTAAGGTAATTTTAACAGAAGATATTTGGATCGATTTGGTGAGTAAAAATTTCGATATAATTTCTTCTGAAGTAAAAGAGGGTATCTTATATGATAATCAGTCTAAATGGCTTGAGATAGTGGCAGAAAAGAAGAGTAAATCATTGAATGAGTCATCATATAAAATTTTAAATGTGATATTACAAGCATTAGAGGACATTGCTGAATTTAAAGATGAAAGTACATATAATGTTGGGAAAAAATATCGCAATATAAAACATTATGAATATAATGTTGCTGACATTGATGCACAAGTACTATCTAAAGAGATATTAAGAATCCGTCGTAAGTTAGAAGAGTACGGTGATACACTGATGTATGTTATTGATGATAATGATCGATTATTTATTGCTATAATACCTAAAGCATTAGAACAGGAAGCTAATAATTTT
>CAYHBE010000216.1:0-3704 GCA_964354765.1 uncultured Dehalococcoidales bacterium
GGTCATGGGCGATGAACAGGTAGGTCAGGTGGTATTTCTCCTGCAGCTCTTCCAATCTCTCGGTTTTGAGTCCACCGGGATACCCTGAATGACTGTAATACATCTTCTGTTTCAGCTTGTTGCCGGTAAATCTAATTTTACCTGCATTAACAACAACCACGAAATCGCCGACATCCATATTAGGTGCATATAATGGCTTGTGTTTTCCTGAAAGTAGTTTGGCGACGCGGGTTGCCAGTTTGCCCAGCACTTCGTCCGAGGCATCGATAATATGCCATTCGCGTTTTATATCTTTTGCTTTGACACTGTACGTTTTCATCATCTCATTTCCTCAATTGCTAGGGGATAATTGACTTGCATCAGGCACAATCCATGAGCTGGGAGCGATGGTCCAGCAAGACCAGGTTTCCTCGATTCGAGAAGACGGTCAAATTCGCTATAACTCAACTTTCCTAGACCCACCTGCATCAGTGCGCCGGCTGTATTCCTGACCTGGTGACGTAAAAAAGCATTTGCTTTTATCGTAAATATTATCAACTCGCGATTGGATCTCACACGTGCTTCTTCGACATTACGGATCGTGCTAATGCTTGTATCTTCCCCGATATCACTAGCAAACGACGCAAAGTCATGAGTACCAATCAATTTTTGACATGCGTTGTTCATCGCATTGATATCGAACTTTCCTGCGACCCGATATGCGAACTGGGCTGATAACGGTGATCGAGTAGCGCTGTTTAATATCGTATAGGTATATTCGCGGCTTGCTGCCATTCTACGAGCATTAAAAGTCGGAGTTGTTTTATATGCTGATTGCACAGCAATATCATCTGGCAAATGATGATTTGATCCATGAACAAAAGCTTCGAGCGGAATCGTCGACGTAGTTTCAAAACTTACAACCTGACCGCGGGCATGGACACCGGCATCGGTCCGGCTTGCCATACCGATGCGTATGTGCTCACCGGTTAGCTTTTCTAAAGCCTTTTCCAATTCTGACTGGATGGTAGGCTGGTTCGCTTGAAGCTGACTCCCGAAATAATTTGTGCCATCGTATTCTACAATCAACGCGATACGCGTGGTGATTTTCGGCTCAATGACTTTAATTTCGGGTAGAGCGGTTTCCACTGCCATTATTTCACCAGTTCCAATTGCACCATCGGTGCTCCGTCACCCTGCCGTTGTCCAAGTTTTACCATTCGGGTATAACCGCCGGTTCGTTCGGCGTAACGTGTTGCTAGCTCGTCAAATACTTTTGAAGCAACCTTTTCATCAAAGATAAAAGAAAGAGCCTTACGACGCGCGGGCAACCCGCCTTTCTTACCCAGAGTAATCATCTTCTCAGCGAGACCACGAATTTCTTCAGCTTTGGCTTCAGTCGTGGTGATCTTCTCATAATTCAGGAGATCGGTGACGAGGTTGCGGCGCAGTGCCTTAGGGTGTCCCGACGACCTCGCTAATCTCCTGCCATGTAGTAACTTTTTGCTCATAATATTTCACCTGTAGAATAATTATACGAAGCTTTATGCTTCCTTATCTTCACCAGCCGGGTTTTCAGTATCTTCCAGTTCAGTTATTTCACCTTCGCCGTTTTCGGTTTTATTTTCTTCGGAAATAGCAAGTGTTAATCCCAATTCTATCAAACGCTCTTCCAGTTCCTGAAGAGATTTCACTCCAAAGTTGCGGAGGGTCATTAAACCCTTCTCACCCTTATTGATAACTTCACCTACCGTGGCGATATTGCCTCGCCGCAGGCAGTTCATGGTACGCACCGACAGATTAAGCTGCTCGACCGGCATATTGTATAGTTCTTGTGGGATGGTCATTGTAGCTGCTTCTTTTTCAACTTTGACCTCGGTGATCAGCCCGAAGTTGGTAAATGGATCAAGAAGTTCGGTTAACAAGCGGGCGCTCTGGCTCAAAGCATTCGATGGTTCCATGGTGCCGTCCGTCCAGATTTCCAGGTACAAACGTTCCAGGGAGGTCTCTCGTCCTATATGGACCGGTTCGATAATGAAATTTACCTTCCGGGTCGGCGTAAAAATTGCGTCGATAGGGATTGTTCCGACCGGCAATCCGTCTGCCGATTCTGCTTGTTTAAATCCGACTCCCAGTTCAACATCGAATTCGACATAGAGCCTGGCGTCGGCTGAATCAAGCGTAGCCAGGTAAAGCTCGGGATTAACTATCTCAAAATCTGCCGATGGTTTGATATCCACCGCAGTTACTCTGCCTTCCCCGGAAACATCCAGTATCATTTTTCCAGGGCGATTGGTAAGCGATTTAATCCTGATTGCCTTAACATTAAGAAGAAATTCAATAACATCTTCTTTTACGTGAGTAATGGGTGAAAATTCGTGGTGAATGCCATCGATTTTAACGTATGCGATTGCTGCGCCGGGTAAATGACCCAGCATAACACGTCGCAAAGAATTTCCTAATGTGACTCCAAACCCTTTTTCCAGCGGTTCAGCGACGAAACGCCCGAAATTCTCGCGACTCTCAGTTAATTGAATCTTAGGTATTGCCGACAATCCCTGCCTCCTTATCGAGAGTAATACTCGACGATGGTCTTACCATCAAATTTAAAACTGGCTTCGTCCAATACCGGTTGAGCAACTACCTGTCCGACGAGTTTGACTCGATCAATGCTCAACCACGCCGGTACAGTCTTCGCTTTGATTTCTTCAGCGAGTCGCTTGAAGTACTCTTTACGAATGCTGACTTCTTTGACTGCGATAATGTCGCCTTCTTTTACCAACCGAGAGGGTATGTTTGACCGCCGACCGTTAAGGGTTATATGCCCGTGAAGAACAATCTGGCGTGCCTGGGAACGAGAGTCAGCAAATCCCAGGCGAAAGACCACATTATCGAGTCTTTTTTCAAGCATGACTTTGAGGTTATCTCCTGTAACACCAGGCTGACGTGCAGCTTCCAAGAAGAATCGGTGGAATTGTGCCTCCATCATCCCGTAAGAAAAACGCCCCTTTTGTTTCTCAATAAGCTGAACGCCTCGGTCAGACAACCTGCGACGTCGTCCACGTCCGATATTAACGCGACGTCGTTTCTCCATAGTACATTTAGGGGTTGAGCACCGCGCTCCCTTTAACATTAACTTGTCACCTACTCGACGACAAAGGTGACAAGTTGAACCTAAATATCTTGCCATAGAACCTTCCTTACACCCTTCTCCGCTTGGGTGGACGACAACCGTTGTGCGGAATTGGTGTGACATCTTTGATACTGGTGACACTTAATCCGGCACCCTGCAGAGCACGAATCGCAGCTTCACGTCCACTACCGGGACCTTTAATGAACACGTCAACCTGGCGTAGTCCATAATTTTGAACCTTCTTGACAGCATCCTGGGCAGCGAGCTGAGCAGCATATGGAGTACCCTTTCGGGAACCTTTAAATCCAGAGGTACCCGAGCTTCCCCACGCTAATACATTGCCCTCGGGATCTGTGAGAGTTACGATCGTATTATTAAAAGAAGACTGTATATAAGCCCGCCCGGATGGGATTATCCGACGTTCTCTTCTTCTTGCCCTGCTCTTTTTTGGACCTGCCATTTTTTCCTCCGTGTTACGAACGAGTTATTTATTTCTTAGATGTTCCGCGCTTCTTACCTCTGCCAGCGACGGTCTTTTTAGCCCCACGGCGCGTGCGCGATCACCTTATCCACATACGGGATCATCTCGGCG
>CAYHBE010000217.1:0-3695 GCA_964354765.1 uncultured Dehalococcoidales bacterium
TACCTGCGTCGTGTCACGCCGTGGCAAACGCCAACTCGGCCAGTTCGATCTCCTCCCAGTCCCAGGAACTCGAGGAATCAGTATCGAATCCTGCCCCCACTACCATAAGTATAATGGGCGCAAGCAGTTACGCTTGCGCCTCTTTTTTGCTCTGAACAGATGTAGCTAAAATGTAGCCAACTCTCGCAACGGACATGCATCAACTGGCTCTGGCTGGGATAGCCCGCCATGGCGAGGACGTAAAGCGCCTTGACCAACTCCTAAATTCTCAGCACAGGCTGGCCCGTTGACAAGTGACGTAAGTCCAGGCACAGCAGGGCGGACGGAGTTTTGAGTAGGGACACCACTTCAGTCGCTAGACTGTGCCTCGTCTTTGAGCGCGGAGAGGGCCTCCTCGACGTGTTGTCTCGCCCGAAATTGGGAACGGTAGATGTGCCTCACGATGCCCTGTTTGTCGACCACATAAGTCACTCTGCCCGGGACCAGCCCAGCCATGCTGCCCGTGCCAAATCGTCTCCGCGCCTGTCCGTTGGCGTCGCTGAGCAGCGTAAACGGGAGCCCGTGTCGGACGGTGAAACTGTCGTGAGACTCAGGAGGGTCGTCGCTGATGCCGATGACCTCTGCCTCCAGGTTCCTGAACTCCTCATAACGGTTGCCAAAGCTGCACGCTTCCCGCGTGCAGACCGGAGTCCCGTCCTTGGGATAGAAGAAGAGGACGAGTGATGCAGTCCCGACGTGGCTTCTAAGGCTAACCATCTCGCCTTTCTGGTTCGGCAGCGCTATATCCGGCAGCGGATCTCCTACTGCCAGTGGTCTTGGATTGCCATCCGACATCGTTGCTCCCTCTATGTGCGTGGTTAGGACGCTAAGCTCAGCGGAATCACACGTGCCACTCGAGCACGTCCTCAAAGCGTGTTACCACCTGAAAGACCTCGGCCACTATCAGCATCACCGCGGAGGACGGAGATTCTGCAAGATCTCTAAGTTGCGGATGCCTGAGGAGAAAGGTCTCCACCAATCGTCTGCGCTCGTCGCCCTCCACCTCTCGGGCATTGCCAAGGATCGTGACGGCCAACGCCCGCTGCGTGTCCAGTGCCTCATTCTCTCGATCATCAATGAGCAAGGCCACGCGTCCATTGCGCTTCAAGTTCTGGTGCTTGCGCGTATTCCGCCTTGTGACCATGACTACTTGTTTCCCATCCTCCGTCGGGGCATACGCCATGAGGCTAACGTATGGTCGCCCTTGGTCCTCTGTGGCAAGCACCGCGTACTTCTGTGATCCCATCAATCTCTTCAGAGATGCCACGATGTCATTACGGTCGTTCATAGGCTCCCCGCCCCTCTCATGCAGAGTCCGCATAATGCAACTTCTGATATTATAGCTCATCTGGACGGCATCCCACGGGGATTCTCCTGCAATTCGTGCTTGACAGATTTCGCGTCCCCCGGGCACAGATGCCTGAAGGGAACCGTGTCTCCCGATTGGGGTTGTCTACCTATGGCTGACAGGGTACAATCACACCGGGGGACAGGCTTTCATTCACAACCCCGAGGAACGACCTCAAGGCAGGAGGTCCTCAAGCCATAGCGGAAGCACCCCTGAGGCGGAGTTAAGCGATGCCAAAAGACGTCCTGCACAAGAGCTGCGATCCTGAGGACGCGAAAACCGTAATGGCTGCGGCGCGGGCCGCGGCCTGCTCCTGGGGAGTAACACCGGCAGAAGTTCGTGCGGTTTGCATGGGAGCGCTGCGGCGGGAGATTGTCCGCGCCCGGGACGAGATCGTTCGGGTGGTCTCTCTGGAAGCGGGCAAGACACCGGACGAGGTGCTCTATTCAGACTTGCTGCCGACCCTTGAAACATTGCTCTACCTGGCGAAGAACACGGTGCGTCTTCTCAGGCCCCGAAGGGCTCCTTCTCCCATGATCTTCCGAGCGAGCAAGTCACATGTGGAATACAGGCCACGCGGAGTGGTGCTCGTGATTGCGCCCTGGAACAACCCCTTTCAGCTTTCCCTGGTTCCAGTCGCTTCGGCGCTTGCCGCCGGCAATGCCGTCATTTTGAAACCGTCCGAACGAACGCCTGAGACCGGGAAGTTGGTCGCGCAGCTCTGCGAACGCTCGGGACTGCCCGCCGGGGTACTGCAGGTCGTTCCAGGCGATCCTGATGCTGCAAAGGCGCTGGTCGACGAACGGCCCGACATGGTCTTCTTTACCGGGGGAACTGCAAACGGCAGGGCGGTCCTTGCGGCGGCGGGTCGCCACCTGATCCCCGTCATTCTGGAACTTGGCGGCAAGGATCCGATGATTGTGTTTTTCGACGCGGACCTCGACCGCGCGGCCAAGGGGGCAGTGTACGGCGCCTTTGCGCACGCGGGGCAGCACTGTATTTCGGTAAAGCGCCTTTACGTGGAGCGTTCAGTCTACGACAGCTTCATGGAGCTCGTCGCCACGGAAACCCGCTCGCTCGCTGCGACTCCGGACTGGGGCCGGGTCATGGACGATCGAGCCGGGAAGATGGCCCTCGAGCAGGTACAGGAAGCAGTTTCCAAGGGAGCCCGGCTGGTCGTGCCGGGCAACAAAGACCGGGCTGGGACGGAGCCGACCCTTATCGTAGATGCCACACACGAGATGCGTATTATGCGGGAAGAGACGTTCGCCCCGGTTCTGGCTGCAATGCGCTTCGAAAGCGAAGAAGAGGCCGTCCGCCTGGCCAACGATTCGCCGTTTGCTTTGAACGCAAGCGTGTGGTCGCACGACACGGAAAGGGCACGACGGGTTGTCCGCCGCCTTGAGACCGGAAACGCCTACGTGAACAATGTCCTGATTAACGTCGGTAACCCTTACCTGCCATTTGGGGGCGTGAAGTGGAGTGGTATCGGCAGGTATCACGGGCCCGAGGGGCTTCGCTCGTTCTGCGTGGAGAAGTCCGTGATGTTCAGTCGCTCTTCACAAGCGAGTGAGCCGCACTGGTTCCCCTGCGTAGCAGAGAAACGAAAAGCCGTTGAAGAGATCATCGAACTGCGCTATGGTGAGATGGGACGGTTGCGGAGGGCGTGGGGCTGGCTGAGGCTTCTTCGGAGGCTTTGAGATGAAGGACAGAGGGCCACAGCGCCGTGTCGTTGTCGTAGGAGCAGGACTGGGCGGGCTGTCCGCAGCCCTGTCGCTTGCAGCCGATGGATATGACGTTGAGGTCTTCGAGAAGAACGACCGGCCGGGCGGAAAGCTGAATGTCCTCCAGACAAAGGGGTTCTCGTTCGATCTCGGTCCATCCATCCTCACTCTACCCCACTACTTTGAACGTCTCTTCGAGCGTCACAGGCGCCGCATGGCCGACTACGTGACAATCCGGCCCGTTACGCCGCACTGGCGGAATGTCTTCGAAGATGGCACGAGAATCGATCTATTTCCTAATCCCAAGGAGACGGTCGCGCGAAACGCCGGGCTTTCCAGTGACGACGAGTCAGACCTGACGAGTTTTCTTGCCTATTCGAAACGACTGTATGAACGAGCCGTGCCGGGGTACTTCGACCGCGGCCTTGACACGCTCTGGCCGTTGATCCGGTTCTACGGGGTCTTCTCGACGCTGCGCGACTTCGATCTCTTCTCCAGCATGGACGACGGCGTCTGCCGGTATGTTCGAAACCGTTATCTCCGCGACATTCTGAACTACTTCGTCAAGTACGTGGGGTCCTCTC
>CAYHBE010000218.1:0-3692 GCA_964354765.1 uncultured Dehalococcoidales bacterium
ATAAGGTACTCATTAAAAGTTGACACTCATCACTGCCGGGGATAGAATCCCTAGTATTCCAATCTAAAACACAATAAAGGATTAGGTGAAGAAATGAAGGAATATCTTTGTGTTCAGGTAGGCCATCACAAGAAAATTGCTCAAGCAATTCAGGATCATATTATGCAAGGATGGCGTCTTCATACCTATCAAGCTACAGGGCAAGGAGCAATGGTCGCACATTACCTGCTATTCGAAAGAGGATAGACATAATTACTATTCAATTATCCCTACAATATGCCCCAGACTTGCCAGGATTGCTCCAGAAATGAGCATTATTCAGGGACTAGTGATGTGCTAGTCCCTGATTATTTATCAACCATATTTTGTCAAAACACATATCTACGACTCGCATCCCTCAATGCGACCGCATAATCCAGAGTTTTTACTATACTGGTCTGCTTGTAAGTGAATATTAGAACTACTTCTTACCTTCCAACTGATCCATCGCGCTTCGTAAATCCTGCCCATCAGCTGGCGTGATAACGATACGAAAATCATACCTGTAGCCTTCAATACTTTGGTATTGAGCCATAGCAGCAACCAAACGAACACTCGCGTCATATAACTTTGCTTTTGGTACTTCCCAGGCTTGGAAGGTCTCAACACCATCACGTGTGCTCCACATATATACACCTGTAGTCTTCGCTAGCAGGGGAGACGGATTTTTTGCAGTTTCGTACTCACCGCACTAACTTCGTCAAATTTAGACCAAGGATAATAGGAGAATATTGCGATGTTAGCCATAACTGACTCCTCCTAATTTATTCTGAAAAAGTAAACTGCCTTCTTCAAAACTGATTTAATACATAGTTGTCGAAAATATTAGTGTTAAACTGGAATAGTTTTAACCCCTGAACTGTTTTTCAGTAGCTGTTGCTTTACCTACACCAATCTCCAACACTGGTATTAGCTGCACTGTTGCACCAGCAAGCATTATCGGGTAATAGGCTGCAGATAATGCTTCATTACTCTCAGCTTCTACTACCCCAACCGTAGTCAACGTATTGGGGGGAGTTCCAGGGAAAGGTGTTTGACACGAATACTGAACTAATACTTTTCTACCAGGTGTCTTGGATACCTTATCAGCAACCACTGCTAAGTTTTGCATTTTGTTTACATCAATAGTTACTATACTCAGGAATTTCATTTTAATTTATCTCCTAGTTTTACCTGTTGAGAACCAGAGGGATGGCTTCCTGCACAGTGAGCATAGGCTCTACTTCATATTTAAAACCCTCAATACCATAAAACTGTACGAAGTACTTCGTGAACTCTATCAATGCTTCTTTGAACTTACCGTCGTCAACCTCATAAATACCGTAGGTATCTATCCCCACTTCTCCTTTTGCCGTCGTAAGTACATAAAGGCGTTTCATGAATGATGGGAATGGTTTTGCTGCAGCAGTCATGAATACATTGGCTGCCTTTGTTGAAGAACCGGGTGGGTATGTTACATGTGTCATAACAAACATCGTTTTCTCCTTACTTTCTATGAGCTTTCTTAGTGTCTTAAATTCAAAATATGCCATACAATATTATTGTTGAATCGTTTTCTATAAACTTCACCTCCTTGGCAAAGAAAAAGGACACCCTTCACCGAATCTGTCTCCGGGAATAGTGCCCTTATTCACCGCCCTTACCCCTAAAAAGGAGCAACTACGGAACTATTTTCAAGCGTATTTAAATTGTCTGGTCTTGAGTATAATCTTCGTATACGATTATGTCAAGGGGTTCATCGCACTTAAATCCAGGCTAGAATGGAATAGTATGAGAAATGGAGATATCTCATAGTTACTTAAGTTAGGTAATTAATAGTAAGACCTCTGCCTCTGGAAAAAGTGCTTAACACTATGCCTACCACTAGGTTGTTGGGTGCTGTGGTTTTGCCCTATAATGAACCTATTGGCAGGATAGCTCAGTCGGCAGAGCAGGGGACTCATAAGCCCTTGGTCGGTGGTTCAAATCCACCTCCTGCCACCAGCCTTTCCCTAATACCATGACCTTAATTATTCTATAATGTGAATTCATCGAGTCGAAAATGAGCGCTGTTTTATCTAAAAGTGACATCAAACATCTCATCGAGCAGGAACCGCCAATAGTGGAGGGGTATCTTGACCTGGCGCAGCAGCTACAACCGAATGGCTTCGACCTGACGCTGCGGGATATTGCGATGTTCCAGAACTGGGGACAGATGGGCGCCGACAATGCAGAGCGGCGTTTACCTGACCTGGCGCCGCTTGTTTTCGGGCAGGACGGATTTATCGACCTGATTCCGGGGAGCTACCTCATTACATACAACGAGATTGTGCATCTCCCCAAGACCATCATGGCACTGGGGAGGCCTCGCAGCAGCATACTGAGGTGTGGGGTAAATATCGGGACGGCTGTCTGGGATGCCGGTTATAACGGCCGTTCGCAGTCGTTGATGGTCGTTTATAACACGCAGGGATTTAGAGTACAGAAAAACGCCCGGATGATGCAGCTGGTGTTTTTTAGATTGAGTTCGGAGACCGAGGGATATTCGGGGACTTACCAGAACGAAAATATCACGTAAAAATATCCAATACAATATCTAATATCTAGTGTCTAATGTCTAATCCCTGGTGCCTAAATCTGAGTCCCAATCTATTAGCACCTCCAGCATGAACTTTATTCGATTGCCGATTATCCGATTATCCATACTGGCGCAGGCCAGTATCCAGACAATCTTTATATACAACCCACCTTTCTTATAAAGAATAGCCCTCTCGCCCCCTGTGGTTTACCCTGAGCGAAGCCGAAGGAGAGTCCCTACTTCTTCGGGATTTCCCGATTACATACGGGATTCCGCATGAGTTTACGAATCGGAAAGCCGGAGAGCGGGAGACCAAATCATCTTGAATATTGTTTATTGACTAAGGAATTCTTTATCTTTAGGACACAATGTGTCCCTCTCTGAGGCGGAGAGGGACTATAGGGTGAGGTTGGAACGAAGCACAGCGACAGGATCCCCATGCGTTAAATCCTATCCCTCTCGCCCCTTGTGGGAGAGAGACGGAGAGAGGGGGGACACATGAAAGTCACCAATAATCTGTCTCGCGCGCGCTCCCAGTAGTCCCGCAATGACATTTGGTGAAAAAGAGGATGACAAAGTAGTGTCGTCACTCTAAAAACGTTATTTTAGTTGGAGGTTTGGGTTTGATTTCAAACTCGATGCCTGCTTCTTTGAAGAGGCCATTGAAAGCGTCGTCACTGTATTCCCCGAAACTCACGAACCGCTTGATACGTGCATTGACGAGCATCTTGGCGCAGAGAATACAGGGAGTATGCGTGCAGTAAATGGTCGCGCCCTCGAGGCTGACTCCGTGCAGCGCAGCCTGGATAATGACATTCTGTTCGGCGTGGATCGCCCGGCAGATCTCGTGACGAGTTCCGGAAGGAATATTATTTTCGTTGCGCAGGCAGCCCAGCTCGAGGCAGTCTTTAAGTCCTGCCGCGGCGCCGTTATAGCCTGTCGTTAATATACGGCGGTTTTTAACCGCCAGCGCACCCATGTGATGCCGCAGGCAGGTCGAACGCTCCCCGACAACCATCGCAATCTTAAGAAAATATTCATCCCAATCGGGCCTGACGAACGACGGTTTTCCAGCGTTCTTCCGGGTTGGTTTTTT
>CAYHBE010000219.1:0-3669 GCA_964354765.1 uncultured Dehalococcoidales bacterium
AGCCACGGATGTCGTCCTTTCTACCGGCTAAATATTTGTTCGGAGTTTCAGGGTCTGCCGTGAGCTGTCTGCCCATAAAAATGACATCAGCCTTGTTCTCCTGTAAATACTTTTCCGCGAGTTCTATGTCAAAGATAGCTCCCACACCGATAACCGGCAGCTTCGTTACCTGCTTCACAGCTGCAGCCAAATGTATAAAGCAACCATTGGGATAATAGAGAGGAATGTTAATCCCCTGACCACTCCTGGTTATGTCTCCTTGTGAAACGTCAATACAATCTGCCCCGGCTTTCTCTAAAGCCGGAACAATAAAATTGGTTGTATCTTCGATGGTAATCCCTTTTGGACCAACCAGTTGATCAGCGCTGACGCGTACGAAAATTGGGAAGTCATCACCAACGGCTTTTCTCATCTTTGTGATGGTCTCCGTGGGGAAACGAAGTCGATTTTCCCAACTTCCGCCATATTTATCTTTTCGATGATTGTAATAAGGCGAGATAAAGGAGCAATGTAAGGTTGCCCCGCCATGAGCGCAATGAAGTTCTACGCAGTCTGCCCCGGCTTCACGAATCCGGGCTGCGGCTCGAGCAATAGCATCTTCTGTTATCTCGATTTGTTCGATTTTCATTTCAGCCACGGGTATTTTAAATCCTGCAAGGACAACGAAAAGGTCGTCGGTAGCACTTTTTTCATCAGGATATGGAGGCGCCGATGGTCCAATACCAGTCATCGGTCCCCCAAGTCCGACTTGTACCCCGAACCTGGCTCCGTGAGAGTGCAATGCATCGGCTATTTTTTTAAACCCCGGAATAAATTTATCGTCGTAAATACCGATCCCCTTCACACCCAACACGTTAAGCGATTGAGGTGGTGGTTCTAAAGGCATCACTGTGCCGGTCATTACCAGGCCGGCACCACCTTTTGCTCTCGATTCGAACCAGTTGATCGTGTAATCATTTGTGAAATATCCCTCACCCGCTGGCATATTGAGGAATGGCGGCATACCGATCCGGTTTTTAAGATGCATCCCTTTAATAGCGATTGGCTCGAAAATTTTCATCAAAGCTCCTCTCATTTTAAAGATTGCTACATTGAGATTCGGCAGTAAATATTAACATACAACTTAAATGCATACAATCATAATTTAAAATCCACAGGGTTATAACACTGCTGAGTTGCGTTAAATAATTGGTTGAACCAGTCCCCCTGGTGTGCTATTCTTAAGTCCGTAAATGACGCCTTCAGGGCGGAAAATTTACTTGGGGAGGTAAAGAGCATGACTACCCTTGAAGCATGGAAAAAAATGCGAGAAGTATGTGTTGTTGGCGTAGGATTGCATAAATTCGGCCGGTGGCCTGACAAATCAGTTAGTGCGATGGGACGGGAAGCTATACTGGCGGCTTTGGACGACGCAGGAGTAAGTTTCAAAGATATCGAAGCCGCGTTCAGCGGACGGGTTCAAAACATCACCGGTACTGGTTTGGAAGTGGTTGGAGAACTCGGCCAACCCGGTATTCTCATCGACAACTTAGAAAAAGCCTGCGCCAGTTCATCGACCGCTGTCCGAATCGCCACATGGGTCGTTGGTGCCGGTCTTTACGATGTTGTTCTGTGTGTTGGTGTAGAGAAAATGGCTCGTGGTATCCTCGGTGGTGTACAAGATGAATCCCAGGCTGGTTATTCAGCGTTGATGGGTATGGACATCATGCCAGGTGTCTATGCCATGAGAACCATGCGCCACATGAAACAATATGGTTCCAAACGTGAGCATTTTGCGCAGGTGTCTGTGAAAAGTCACAGGAATGCCACAATGAACCCGTATGCCCAATATCAGCAAGAACTGACGCTGGAACAAGTGATGAATTCCCGAATGATTTGCGACCCGCTTACTCTATACATGTGTTCACCGACCACAGATGGTGCTTCAGCCTGTATTGTTTGCGCCAAATCTGTTGCTCACAGGTTCAAAGGCAAACCGGTGACCATTGCAGGCTGGGCGAGCGGAACGCCCGAATATACTCCTGAAGGTGTTGGCGGTGATGTGGCTGAGGGTTTTATTGCTCGTTTAGCTAAAGAAGCTTATGAAAGAGCCAGCGTAGGTCCAAAGGATGTTAAGGTCTGCCAGGTCCACGATGCTTTCAGCCCCGGTGAAGTATTTGCTGCCGAAGAGCTTGATTTTTGTCCGGCTGGTGAGGGAGGGCAATATGTTTGGGATGGGAAAACCGACATTAACGGCGAACATCCGATCAATACGGACGGCGGTCTCGAGAGTCGGGGACATCCCATGGGCGCCACCGGAATTGCCCAGATTATAGAGATAGTGCATCAGCTTCGAGGTGAGGCCGGGCCAAGGCAGGTTCCTGGCAAACCTAAGGTCGGTCTTACACATAACGTTGGCGTCGGGGGATGCAACGTCTTCATTTTTAAGGTGTAAGAAATTCCCGAAAGCCTGGAAAACAAAAATCCCCGCCCTGATAAGCGGGGATTTCATTATTAGTCCTATTCTGATAATTTACATAATGTGTCGAGCATTTATCCAAAAGTCTCGCCTGGCTCTACCAGTTCGATCAGTACGCCGTGAGTACTCTTCGGATGTATGAAGCGCCGATCAAGGACGGTAAACCCTTTGGCTTCACAAATTTTCAATATTTCCTCTTTGTTGGTTACCTCGAGCGAAACATGATGAATACCCTCTCCGCGGCTGCTGAGAAAACGCTCGATAAGACCATCTTTTCCCCTGGGTTCCAGTAACTCGAAGGCATTACCACCCGCCTGGACCATGCGAGAAAGAAATTCAGGGGTTTCCAAACTGTAGCCCGGAATTAGCCTGGCATTAAATACTTCTTCTAAAAACTTGGCCATTACTTCGGCATTCCGGACTGCCAGTCCCACATGATGTATTTTATTTATCATCGTTGCTCCCGGATACTATTTTTTCTTGATTGGACGGAACTTGTAGACTATTTGCTCATTACCTTCAGCGTCTTCCTTGATTTTCTCAAAATACGCTTCCATAGGCATTCCTATATCCAGCGATTCCCAATTTTCAGTCACAATGGTAGGAACCTGGCAGCCTTCCTCCATCGTAATATTGGCGATGGCGTAAGGTGGTTTGACCAGCGCACCCGGGAGTTGTTGGCGCGCAACCGTATATGTATATAATATTCCTTTTCCTTTTAGAGGAGTCTCAACTAAGGTTTGTTTTCCACAATTGAGACAGATGACCCTGGTAGGGAAAAAGTATTTACCACAACTCTGGCATTTGGAAGCTACAAGATAAGGTGTTCCATCTTCCGATATTTTAAAACGACCGCGTCGAAGCGGGACCTGTTTCTTACCAGATTTAGCCTGGGTCATGGTCGTTCTCCTTTCCGATACTATAATTTGTATAGACTCTATAAATAAGTTAATCTCACACAGACTAGCATATTATTACCATCGCCGCAATACTTCCAATAACGGTGTCTGCCATGGGCGATATCGACTCGACGTTAAAATAACTACACAATTACATCCTGTGCGATGAGATCGCCGATTTCATCATCGGAAAATCCGAGGATCTCTTTTAAAACGTATTCGTTATGCTCTCCAATCAACGGCGCACGCGTTATTTCATCGGGTGTTTTTGAAAGAACACAGGGCTGTCTCGGTGCACGCAGTTTGCCTATT
>CAYHBE010000220.1:0-3662 GCA_964354765.1 uncultured Dehalococcoidales bacterium
TCTTTTACTTTGTCAGCCTTATCGGTTTCAATCTCGGCAAATAATAATCGTCAATCAAAGAAACTCATAATTCAGCATGGGATTATTCATTGTCTCTATCTTTTCCGGAGGCAGAATTGGACAAGCTGAGACTGGGAGTGATCGGCTGCGGTGATGCAGCGTTGAGTTTTGTTACCGCAGCGCGCTTTTTGCCGGACTGGGCCGCGATAGCGGCTGCCAGTTGGAAATTCGAGGAGACAGCGGCTTTTGCCGGAAAGTACGGTCTCGAAGCCCGCACTATAGTAGAGCTGTGCCAGGCAGATGATATCGATGTAATCGCCGTGGCCACTCCGCCGGGAGTGCACGCGCAAGATACGCTAAAGGTGCTGGAAGGCGGCAAGCATGTAATCGTGGAAAAACCACTTGCCTTAAGTCTCGAAGAATGCGACCAGATGATAGAAGCGGCGAAAAAAGCGCAGAGGTCACTCATGGTGGGGCAGACAATGCGCTTTTTTTCAGCTCCGATGCGTATCCGGGAATTGATCGCTTCCGGCGAGTTCGGCAGGCTCGTCATGATCCAGGACACTTCGATCTATAACTATTTCGGCCCAAAACGCACCGGCTGGCAGCTCGATCCTGCCCTCTCCGGCGGAGGAGTGGTGATGAACCCGGTGATCCACTTAACAGACCGTTTCCGCTACTACGCGGATTCAGAGGTCAGTTCTGTAAAAGCCGTGCTGGGTGCGGCCAAAGAAGGTTTTTCGATCGAGGGCCACTTACAGGCTTTTTACAGCTTCGAGAAAGAAAATATCGGCGCATCGCTCACTCTCTATGGTTACGGCCAGACAAACCTTGACCGGACAATGGTCTTTCTCGAAAAAGGCGTGATCCAGCATGATTTTATCGACCACCGGATCACCATCTATTCTGGCGGAAACCAGGTGCGGGTGGAACGGCCAGACCCAATGCCGTACGGGCCGGGGAGGATTAACACCGGTTATGTCCAGGAGCTTGCGGAGTTCGCACAGAGCCTGCGTCATGGAGCGCCGAATCGCAGCGACGGTTATAACGGCCGGGCCAATGTCGCGGTGAGCCTGGCAATTTTTGAGTCTGCTAAAACCGGACAGGCAGTGAGACCGAAACATGTTTTTCACGGGGAGGTATAATGGCTCTGGCCTCGCGAGTGGACCTGTACGTTGTCGGAGTATACATGGTTCTCATGATTGCCGTGGGAATTGTGACCTCGTTTTTCAACAAGGATGACAGCGATTTTTTCAAAAGCGGCAATAAGATGTCCTGGTGGCTTTCCGGTATTTCGCTTTTTATGAGCAGTTTCACGGTTTACACCTTTACCGGAGCGGCTGGTCTTGCTTATCGGGCGCCTTCGGTGGCCTTCTTTTTTTACCTCTGTAACGGCCTGGCGATGATCTTTTCCATCTGGGTTCTGTCTGCCCGCTGGCGCCGCACCCGGGCTTCCACTGTCATGTCCTATCTCTCCGAGCGTTACGGAATCTCGACCAACCAGCTCTATAGCTGGTCCCACCTGGGGGTGGCCGTTGTCCAGGGGGGAGTCCAGCTTCTGGCCTTGGGGAAATTCATTTCCGTAGCCTTGGGGACAGATCTTGCGGCCACTATAATTGTCTGCGGGCTGGTAATCGCTTTTTACTGCCTGATCGGAGGTCTCTGGGGGGTGGTGATTACCGATACCCTGCAGTTCATGGTGCTTTTTCCCTGCGCCCTGGTGGCGATGTTCCTCGGACTATACAAAATGGGGGGTTTTTCGCATCTGGTCACTGCTGCTCCACCTGGATACTGGAGAATCGAGACCCAGGAGTTCGACTGGGCTTTCCTGGCAGCAGTTGCAGTGGGAACCACTTTTGCCATGTCGAGCGGGGCAGCAGCGCAGCGCTATTTTTCGGTTCGCGATGAAAAAGAGGCGCGCAAGGTAGCGGTAATCACCATGATCCTGCTCCTGATCGCTCCGGTTATCTGGTTCCTGCCGCCGGTGGTCACCAGGCTTCTCGGTCTCGACCTGGCTTCGGTCACTGTGGGACTCAATGCCCCTCAGGAGGCGGCCTATGTGGCTTTCTGCATGAAATTCCTGCCCCCGGGGGCCATGGGGATCATGCTCGCGGCCATGCTTTCCGCCACGATGAGCACTCTCAGCGCCAATTTCAACATCTACGCGGCGGTGATTACCGAGGACATAATCAAGCAGGTATTCTGGAAAAAAGCCAGGCCGGAAAAACTTCTTTTTATCGGCCGGATCGTTACTTTGGTTCTGGGAACTCTGGTGGTCATAGCCGCGATTCTTCAGGCTAAAGTCAAGGGAGGAGTTTTCCAGCTCATGCTGACAATCAGCGGAGTGGTGCTGGTTCCAGCAGGTGTCCCGATTGTTTTCGGCCTCCTCTACCGCCGCACGCCGGCCTGGGCCGGGCTGGCCTCTTATGGCGCAGGCCTTTTTGTCGGAATTCTGTACCTTCTGCTGGGTGAGGAAATTTCATATACCCGCCAAGTGTTTTATGTGGGAGGGATAAGCGCTTTGATCTATTTCCTGCCGGGAATTTTTCTCAAGCCGGCAGGAGAATACAAAAAACGCCTGGAGGCTTTTTTCGGGAAGCTTTCCACTCCTGTTTCTCCTGCTGAGGTGGGCGAAAGCCAGGCTACGGATGTGGGAAGCTACAGGCTAACAGGCTGGACCACTGTGGCTATGGGCGTGGCGGTAATATTTCTTGCTTTTCTCGACCTGCCGCTCGAAGGAAAAATGATCAACCTGTCTATTGGTCTTTTGATGGCCTTGATCGGGATTATCGTGCTTGCTGCGGCAAGCTATGCTCAAAGATTGAAAAAGCGCAAACTCCAGAATTCTTTATAGAGAAGATAAGCACTGGATTGAAATATTTTGTTTTTGAAACATAGGGGCGCATGGCAATGCGCCCCAACCGTTTATGTCCGCTAGATAAGTGCCTGAAAGCCCTCTACTCCAAACGTACCTCGATTATTGTATCGAACGGATCAGATTTTTGCACTGGCATTTTCATGATTGTCCCGTAAAGTGTGGAATGGTATTCGACCGGAGTCCTGTCAAGGAGTACTGCCGAGCGAACCTTTTTCCCGATATCCGGTAAGAGGATGGCCTGATCCTGGCCGAGTACATGCACAAAAACCCGATTGTCCTTGCTGGTTGATACTCCCCAGCTCTGCGGCGGGAACGGGCCGCCGCGGGTGCCATAGATTGTCTCGCCGTACTTTTTCAGCCAATTCCCCATTTCTTCAAGTCTGGCCCTCTGTTCTTTCTGGATTGTCCCCTCAGGCATAGGCCCCACATTGAGCAGAAAATTGGCATTGTTTCCCGCAGCCTGGACAAGGTATTGAACTAGTATTTTCGTGGACTTGAACCAGTGGTCGTACTGGTTGTAGCCCCAGGAATTGTTGATTGTCTCGCAGGTTTCCAGCGGCAGGGCGGAAATCCCGGAGCCTTTGTTGAAGGGATCCTGGCCCGGCAGTCCTTTTTCAAACATCTGGAAATCTTCACCGGGGAAAGGTTTCTGGTGATGGTTGCTGCCGATTAGCGCCTGGGGCTGGAGGGAATGGATCAGGCTGTAAGTTTTTCCCAGCCGCCAGTCGGCATCGGGCTTTTCCCACATCCCGTCGAACCAGATCCCGCCTATTTTCCCGTAATT
>CAYHBE010000221.1:0-3587 GCA_964354765.1 uncultured Dehalococcoidales bacterium
CTGAGACGGCAATCCGCCACCACTAACCATCCAGCGGTATTTGCAGCCTTCTGGCGGTGGATCACCCTGAACGTAGAACTCATACTCCTTACCTATCTCTCCGGTGAGTGTTGCTGGTGTAATCCTTACTTCTTTTGTAACTGGTGGAATAATGACTTCGCATACCCACGGCGTGACCTGTAAGGCTTTTCCCATGACTGTGTACAGATCTAAAATGTCTTGGGCGTTTAATTGGAGTAATTTAAGGTACTCCAGATTCGCCAGCATCCATTCAGCTAGATCGGGGACATTAATTTGTGCTGAAATATGAAGTAAGGCTATCTTGCGTTCGGTATTCGAGCAGTTCTTTACTGAAATTGAAAAACCACTCGACTTTTCCATAGCCTGTACTATTCCTAACCGGTGTCCGCCAAGTTCAATCCTGGTTGGCGTCCAATTCTGGTCACTTAAAAAAACAGCATCGGCATCTGAAAAAAGCGGAGCCGACTGATCAATTACCGAGGCAGGACTGATCAAGTTCAGGGTGTAGGTGACAGGAATTTTTTGATCTCGATTCCCACTTGGCACGACTGTTAATACAGGTGTTAGAAATAAAGGCGCACCAAGACTCCTGTCAAAGGCGATAGGATCTTTAAGAAGCTCCAGCGATTTTGCGATAAGGATTTCATCAATATTTTTAATCCAATAAAGACGCACTGCAAATTGATTCCCGGCTGCAAATGAAGCTATTATAGTTTTGATTGTATCCGGTACTTTTATTTGCACTTTCTGTCCCTGATTAGCTTTCCTGGCGATATATTCATCCCACAGACTTATATATTTCGGACCGGCCTCTATTTTTGTGATTAGACCCTGTGCCTTCAAGGCAAGTTCCTGATCTGAGCCAGCAGCGTAGGCGACGCTTTTAGATTGTGAAGAGGAAATTTGCCTGTTTCCCGGCACACCGACCAGTATGTCTGCTAACATCATTAAACCAGCTGCCGTGCTGATGCGTGTATCACCCGACAATTTTGGGGGAGCTCCGACAACCTGCATATCTGGTCCAGAGGCAAGCGCCAAGCCAAGGAGACTCCTGGAATCGTCACGGTGGGCATAAGACCAATCAACATATTCCTGGATGTCGGGTAATATATCCTCCGTGGTAATTGCCTCCCTGGTTGAAGATAATAAAATCCCAAATCCAGCTAGAAAATCTACAATGTCGTTAATACTGTACCCCTGGGCTTCGCGAATAAAATAGCTCAACGCTGCCATGTCGTTAACCATCAGGCTGGCACTTCCATCCTGTACGTTAGGATTAAGTTGATTGCCATTCGCATCCACGAAACCTAAAGACAGACTGTTACAGATGACTTTTTGAATTGCTGCCTGTCTTTCGGTATCGGTCTGAGCCTGGGAAATATTGACAATAAGCTTACCGGGAAGATTTTCCGGGCCGGTTGAGAAACCACCACCACCGCAGGACAAACTCGATAGCACCATACTCAATGCACTCAGGATTG
Organism: uncultured Dehalococcoidales bacterium; assembly: GCA_964354765.1. Taxonomy (GTDB): domain Bacteria; phylum Chloroflexota; class Dehalococcoidia; order Dehalococcoidales; family Fen-1064; genus JAURWL01. Next base: position 1,503 of record CAYHBE010000221.1, read on the forward strand.
CCAAAAAATATCTCAACACTTTACTAATCACTTAACCCTCCTATTGGCAGCATCGGAGTTGGTAGTATGCACTAATATTACGAAAGTGTCAATCCATTTTTCAATGGCAATTAATGAGCGCCAGCGAGAGATGGCTGTCCTCCGAGCGGTTGGTGCAACACCTTCTTTTGTCTTTCGCCTGGTTTTAGTTGAAGCTGTGATGTTAGCTTTGGGCGGAGCTATTGTGGGGATTGGCACTGCTGCCAGTGGTTTCTTTATCTTCAAGGACATGATAGCCACATCGATGAAAATGCCCTTTTTGTTTCCGTCGGTATCATCTTTCCTGGGATTGTTTGCCGCCGGAGTAGCCCTGGTGATGATCACGGTAGCCTTCTCTGCTTTAATTCCAGCAATTCGAATTAGCAGACAAGAATTGGTAATAGCGATGCGGGAGTGATGTATGATAACTCTCAACGATGTCACCAAAGAATTTCAATTAGATGAAGAGACTACTATTACACCAGTAAGCAACCTGAGTCTGAAAATTGAACTGGGAGAATTTGTAGTTACTATAGGTCGCTCAGGTACTGGCAAGACGACATTATAGAGCCAATCAGGCGTGACCATCAGATAAAACTATCAACGTTTCAGGCGAGTCACCAACTCAAAGAGTTAGGTTTTAAACTTGAACGCACTGGTGGACAAAACAAGTTCACTCCAACTATAGAGAGTTTGAAGCGAGCCGCGTCTAAAATCGGTTATCAAGACATGCTTCCGCAGTAAATTGGAATAGCATGCAAGATACGCAATATAAATATATATATATTTATTAATTGCATAAAATGCATAATTCGCTCAAACAATATACGATTAGACATACAAAACAATTGCATAGATTGCATATTTTGCATAGCTAATTATTAATGATTTTTCAATGAATTTATAACGTTATAATCGTTTTCCGTCTTTTTATTATAGACCTCACAGAAATGTCATGTTAACAGTATCACGCAACTGTTTTATCGCATTTCAAGGGATCAAAGTGCCTTTTGCGTTAAGCTACTTCTGGTCACATCAGAAAACGTGGGTCACACGCAACAGTATAATCAAAAGTGTTTAATTTACGCACGATTTCGCAATTTTACGCAACATTTCAATATAAGGTCATGCGCCTTGCGCTCCTACGCGATTTCTGAGCGTTTTTACACACGTGTGTATGTATAATCATTCACGTCACATTTTATGACGTGCCACGTGCATTACCGTGCGTTCTGCATAGGGGACACAAATGTGTTGAGCGTGAAATCTGGGTTGCAGTAATTACCTAAGATATAAATACACGAAAGCTACACAAGACTTGTTCACTTTATTAGATTAAGATTAAATAAAAGAAGGCGGCTGGATTATACTCCGACGCCCGCCTTTTCAATTTATTCAAAACTAATATTTGTTACCATTGGACAAACATCGGTATATCTTTGAAACCATACTAAATTCATCCTATTACACAGACTAAGATTGCTCCTTTGATTTCCGCTTACGCAGCACTACTAATAAAATGATGAAAAAGATTACTGCTACAGCTATTATGCCGATGATGAGTCCCCAATTTGTTTTCTTAGCATTTGATGTCGCAGACGGGGGAGTTGAAGTAGTAGAAGTCGTCGTAGATGGAGCAGTGCTGGAAGGTGCAAAGCTAGCTGTGATTGTATGGTTTGCTGCAATATTAGTAAATGTGTAGGAACCTAAAGTCTCACCTGATATGCCATCGATCAGGACCTCCGCTATGTTGTGGCCTGTATTTGGGGTAATGGTGAAACTCTGATTAGCACCATAATTCACTGCCACGGACCCGGATGGACTAATGCTTCCTCCAGAACCAGCCGAAGCGGAGATTGTGAAGCTTGCGACAGTAAAATTAGCGGTAACGCTGCCAGAACCGTTGATTGAGAGGGTGGTGTTTTTGCTCGCCGCATCAGCAACTGAAACGCTTCCTGTAACGATCCAATTTGAGAAACTGTAGCCTGCGGATGGAGTTGCAGATATTCCTATTGCGCTGGAACCGCGAAACCAGACACTAGATGGGGTAACCGATCCACCTGAAGA
>CAYHBE010000222.1:0-3584 GCA_964354765.1 uncultured Dehalococcoidales bacterium
AAATATGTTCTCCAATTAGTATGATGCCCCCCAGCTTGCTGGGGGGTTATTCACTCAGAAGACGTATTTTAATTTTCTGAATAGTCTGGATATTAGAGATTTGAATTTGTTTGAAATTTAGAACTTGGGATTTGGAAATTAACTAATATGTTATAATTCCGCTATGAAACTGTCTCAAATCGGGGAATTCGGACTGATAGGAAAGATAAATCAGCAAATCATCACCGCTACGAATAAACATTGGAAATCATCCCAGGAATTATTATTGGGAATTGGCGATGATGCAGCCGTCTGGAAACCACGAAACCCATTTCAAATAATTACCACCGACGCACTGGTTGAAGGTGTGCATTTTTCGCTTAAAACAAGCACCTGGAATGAACTGGGATGGAAATCGGTTGCTGTTAATCTTAGTGATATTGCCGCAATGGGCGGCATCCCGATGTACGCTTTAGTTTCACTTGGACTGCCGAAAGATATTTTAGTCGAAAATATACAGTCATTTTACAAAGGGATGCTCGCTGCCACGAAAAAATTCGAGGTAGTGATTATCGGTGGAGATACCGTTGGCTCTCCACTCGTGGTTGTTAGCGTCACGCTCATAGGTCATGCATCCAACGAAGATGGCAAAGTGCTAACTCGCTCGGCTGCAAAACCTGGTGACAAAGTGGCTGTTACGGGATATTTGGGAGCTTCAGCCGCTGGTCTGGCAATGCTCAACCGGGGATTGAGGTTTCCTGTCAAAGCAGCAGCCGAATTGAGAAGAGCGCACTTACTGCCGAACCCGCGCGTAATAGAGGGACAGAAACTCGTTGCCAGTGGTGTTAAAGCAGGTATGGACATTAGCGATGGGCTGGTTGGCGATCTTGCTCACATTTGCGAAATGAGCAAGGTGGGTGCTCTTGTCAACATTGACATGCTGCCTGTATCACCAACCGCAAACGAATATTTTGGGGGAAAAGCATTAGAGTTTGCGCTCGGCGGCGGCGAGGACTACGAATTGCTCTTTACAGCGCCGGCTCGTGTTGTTCAGCGAGCAAAAATATCGATAGATTGTCCAATCACAGTTATTGGAGAAATTACGTCAGAACATCCTGGTAAGGTTGCCGTGGTAGACAGCTCAGGAGTTGTCATCAATTTGAAGAAACGAGGCTGGGATGCCTTTAAAAAGTAATCTGAAGCACTGGGAAATAGACACAAACAGCCCTGAGGAAACCAGAGAACTCGGAAGGAATATAGGCAAATTAGCTTTACCCGGGGATATTTACTTACTAGTAGGGCAACTTGGTGCCGGTAAGACCTGCCTGACCCAGGGAATTGCCTGGGGACTGGGCATAGAGGAGTATACACTCAGTCCATCGTTTGTGATTATGCGTGAATTACATGGCAGACTTTCCCTATATCATATGGACTTTTACCGGCTCGATAATATTAATGAAATAGCTGACCTTGGCCTGGATGACTATTTATACAGTCGGGGCGTCTGCGTAATCGAATGGGCGGAAAAAGGAATGGATATTTTACCCGACGACCATCTACTGGTGAAAATCAGCTATATTTCAGATAACAGCCGCTCTTTTGAATTCATTCCACAGGGCGACCGCTATATATCGCTGCTTGAGCAAGTAAGCAAATCTTTTACATTGGAAGCGAGGGAATAGGCGTGCTGGTGGCAATCGATACCTCGACCGACATCGCATCTCTAGCATTAGTAAAAGACGCATTAACTCTTGCTGAGCTTACCTGGCGTTCCCATCAAAATCACACGGTGCAGCTGTTACCGAACCTTGAATATCTCCTTGAATTGACCGGCTTTACTCCTATGGATTTGAGCGGCGTTGTTGTAGCAAAGGGACCAGGCAGCTTTAACGGTTTACGGGTTGGAATCAGCGCGGCCAAAGGGCTCGCATTCAGCCTTAATATTCCTATCGTCGGTGTTGATAGTTTGGAAGCTGAAGCTTATCAATATACTCATACTGGCTTACCAATATGTCCGATTTTCAATGCTGGTAGAAACGAAATTACTACAGCTTTGTTTCAAAAGCAGCCCGATGGTTGGAAACGGCTACTTGAAGACCAGATCACAACGGTCGATAAACTTGTCTTAGATATAAAAGAGAAAACGTTGTTTTGCGGCGAGTACCTACCCACCGTATCTATGCAACTGGTCTCAAAGCTTGGAGATAAGGCGGTTGTTGCTTCTCCAACCACCGATTTGAGGCGTGCCAGTTACATCGCCGAACTTGGTATGATAAAAATCAATAACGGCGAGATAGATAATGCGGCTATACTTCAACCGATATATTTACGCCGGCCACCGATAACAACAGCAAAACACAAATGAAAAATAAGTCAAAGGTTAAAAGTCAAAGGTAAAAGGCAAGGAAACGATATTTGATCAATTCTTTCGAATGCTGGGAATGACAAGTATTTGGAGAATAAATTATGGTTAATTGGCCTCAGGTTTCAATAGATTTACCCGAAGGTTACCGTCATTGTTTCGGGTGTGGCGCTGATAATCCAATAGGACTGAAACTTAAGTTCGAACCTGATGGCAAAGGTATCAAGTCGGTCTTCACTCCCGACGAACGGTACCAGGGCTGGCCTGGTTATCTGCACGGCGGTATCGCAGGGTGTTTATTAGATGAGGTCATGAGCAATGCCGCTTACCAAAAGGGAATAAGATGTGTTACTGCAAAATATGAAGCACGACTGAAAAGACTGATACCTATCGGCGAACCTCTCACCATTACGAGCCACATTACAAGAAAGACCCGGAAAGTCATCGAGTGTACTGCTGCTATTAAGCTTCCGGACGGCACGGTGGTAGCTGAAGGAAGCGCCATCCATTTTGTGATCGATGTCCAGAGAAGCGGAAGGACAGCCAGTAATGACTGATAACAAATCCCGCGCCGTACTGTGGGACATGGACGGTGTTATCGTCGATAGCGGTGTTTATCATATGCTGTCCTGGCAGGAAACTTTTCACGAGACCGGGATTACCTTTACTAAAGAAAATTTCAAGCATGTTTTCGGGATGAGGAATGATGAGATCATCAGGAGCATGCTTGGTAAAAATTTTACACAGGAAAAATTTGAAAAGATCGCGAATGCAAAGGAAATTGCTTTCCGCAGACTAATAACGGGAAATGTAAAAGAACTGCCCGGTGCAAAATCACTTCTTGAGGCTGTTAACCAGGCCGGATTCGTACAGGCGCTTGTTTCCTCTACCCCGAGTGAAAACATAGACTTAATTACTGGTGAGCTTGGCATAAGACACTACTTTCAAGAGATTATCTCGGGTTATGATGTCACAGAGGGGAAACCCAGTCCGCAGGGATATCTGCTGGCAGCGCGAAGATTGGGTGTCAAGCCTGAAAATTGTGTGGTGTTTGAAGACGCGGTCGCAGGCGTAAAAGCAGCAAAGGACGGGGGAATGAGGTGCATTGCCGTGACGAATACTCATCCCTCCGCGATCCTGGTGGATGCAGACCTGATAGTGTCAAGTTTAGATAAAGTTTCTATTAAAGCGATTAACGATATACTAAAAAGGTAAAGCTCATAGAAAGGAGCACATCAATGTT
>CAYHBE010000223.1:0-3574 GCA_964354765.1 uncultured Dehalococcoidales bacterium
CTCGTTATGAGACTGATAAAGATGGTAACCGCATCACTAAGCGTGTAAAAGCTGATAAGATTAAAGAAATCCGTAAGCACAAAACTGCAACTTCTAAAGTTGAAGACACTCAGAATGAAACTGAATTAGCATAATTTAAAAAGCTATTGAAATTAAAAAAGCGAATCAAATGATTCGCTTTTTTTATTAGTTGAAATTTCTAAAATCTCTGAAGGTTCTGATTGACTCTTTAATCTTCTTAGCTTTTTTTACCTTTGAAGCTGTTGGTGACACTTCTGCCTTTTTAATTCTAGGCTTTTTTGATATCTTAGCTTGTTTAGTGAAGAATCTAAGACCCATTTCTTTAAGCTTTTCAGCATCATCTTTATTTAATTCAACAAAGAAACAACTATCTGAAAAATTACCATCCTCATCATCAAATATATCATGATGAGCTATAAATGCATAGTCATTATCACAATTCCATTCTTGCATATAGGTATCATCAAATATTTTTGGAGCGTCTATGATATTATCGTTATATCTATCATTTGGATCTTTTTTAGGTTTAAAAATACCACCATATGTTAAATATTTAATATATTCTGGATTATTTTTAAGCAATTTAATTAATCCAACACCATCGCTGTCGCAATGAATGCGCGAGAATTCAATTTGGGCTGCTTGAGCATCAAATAAATCTTGTGGTATAAATTCTTTTAGAATTTTTTTAACATCTTCCAGTTGTGCTGTACTTAATGATACGCCTCTACCATAGCGACCCATATTATTAATATTTTTATAAAAATTAAAGATATCACTATTAAATTGATCAACATCATCATTATATCTACCTGATGTTTGTAATTTATAAATTATGTCTCTAATATCAGAGATTTCGACTTGGTTTTTAGTTAATGCTTCTCTCAAATCATCTAAACTACCACGCTCTAATATTCTAGCAATTGCGCTTTTCTTACTTAATAATTCAATTGTAAGACCAGAATCGTCATATAGTTTAGGATTTAAACAGAATATACCTTCTTTGTCTGGACCATTAACCTGCTTAAGCCAAGCATCAATTGTTTGTTTAAACTCAGGTACAGTTTGACCATACATATTTGTATCAGCAACTAATATGAAGTCATTTTCATTATCTTCATTGATATAAGGCTTAATATTAAGCGTTGCTAATGGATTTTTAATATTTTTATCTGATTTCTTAACTAAGAACGATATAAGAGAACCCTCTTTTACATCATAGATTAAATATTTAGCATTTTCACCAGTTGATAATCTATCATCGATATTTTCCTCTAAGTCTTCAATTTTATTATCAATATCACTTTCTTCCCTTTCAAGTTCTCTAACTTTATCTTTCATTTTTTGAACTTCATCTTCAGAGTATCCTAAATCTTTCATCAATTCTTCTTCATTCTCATTTTCTTCAGCATTTTCAATCTCATCTACCATAAGTTCTAAGTTAGAAGATTCAATAGAAATTCTTTTCTTCTTCTCTACTAATTTAGCTAATTTATCTTGTAGTTCTTTAACTTTTGGTGAACCAGCATGAGCCATAGTCATACAATTTGTCCACGCTCTATCAGTATCAGCACCAGCTATATCAAATGGGTGACGAGAGATTACAGCAACTAAATCTTCAACCGCACCAGCCTTACGAGTAGGATCTTCAACAAATAACTTCATTAATTCTTTAGCTTCTGGCTTAGATTTTTCTAAACGTGTTAATACTTGTCCTATTTTGGATGGGTTCTTGGCATTGTTGAATTTACATACACCTTTAATGTAGTCAATAACACTATAATCATTTTCTTCAAGAAAATTATTAATTCTTGATTCAGTAGAATCATCATCTACATCATCTACATCTTCATCTTTTTCTATCGTTGGTTTTGCAACCAATGGTATAAAGATACGGTAGTGGTTTTTATCCCCTTCAAATTTGTTGAATATTTCTGAGTATCTCTCACGGTTAAAAACCTTCATATATCTACGAACCTGTGATGGTAAAAGAGACTCTAAAAAAATTTGGTAGTTTCGAATAAATTTCATATATTTGTATAAGATTTGAAGGTATATATTAATTGTTTAAAGGCAAAAAAACAAAAAATAAAAAGTTTTCAAAAAACTTGCAAATTGATAAAAAGTTCCTTATATTTGTAATAGCTAATTAATACATTATTAATCTTTAAAAACAAACACTATGACTAACAAAAAAGCATCTATTTTCGACAAAGCTAAGAAGAACGCAGTAGTTAAAACTGCTAAGAAATCTGACGAGAAACCTCGTGTTACTATTGACAATCCTGAATTTTTTGATAAAATCGCTGAACTTCAAGTGCTTAACGCTAACTTAAAGCGCGATAAGGCTAAAGCTGACATTCTTGCTGACGAAGTAAAAGAATTAGGCATCGAGGCTTGGACTAAGATGTATGAAGACGGTGGTAAAAACCCTGATACTATCATGCTTGAGAACGTGAACGAAGACGGCGATACCGCACAAGCTATGTTCATGGTTACTGATAAATATATTAAAATTGATGAAGCCCGTGCTGAACAATTAAAAGAAGCTTATAGTGACGACATCGTTACTGAAGAGACTACCTTTGCCTTCGACGCTAAAATGCTTGAGAAATACGCTGACGTAATCAGTGAGTTAATCGAGAATTGCGACAAAATCAAGACAGCTGATAAAGGAAAGTTAATCGCTGCTACAACTGCCTATACTGTTGCTAAAGGTGTAGTTGATAAATTAGACAAATACGGTGACGTAGCAACAATGGTACAAGAAGTGAAGCCAATCGTTATGATGAAGAACGTAGAGGTTATCAAAGGATAAGATTATTAACTAAACTAAAACATAAGTAAAATGGGTACAAAGACTAAGAGATTTGGTAAAGTGGTTAAGAACCACAAAGGTTACCGAGTAAGAATGATATTAAAAACCGCTGGTAAGACAGAAGTAACTGGAAAGTTCGGTGTCTATGCTGGTAAGAATAAGATTACAGAACTTGAGAGCGTTGATTTAGCAGTTCAGCACATCGAAGGTATCTTGGCTAAGTAATTAGCCACTGGTCTAATAGCTCAACGTAGAGCAAGCGCCTCTAAAACGCTAGGTTATGGGTTCGAGTCCCTTTTAGATCACCATAGTGTCCGAGTACTACCTTTAGCAAGTAGGCTCAAAATAAGAAACCCACTCGTCTGAGTGGGTTTTCTTTTTATATCAAGTTTATCTTACTTATACAAGGCTTTGTTTCATATACCTTCAACCCAATCGGTATATCAATAGATTTTCTATTTAATCCCTTATTATCCTTAATCTGAATATCTCGATTAATAATTACGTCTAAATCATTTTTATTGACTATTAGAATCGACTTTTCAGTCGAACTGGGTGTAACATAACATTTTATATTGCCCCCTAAATAACCAGCTGGAATAAAGTTAGAATTGAATCCGCTTTTAGATAAAGCATCAAGAATTTTGACTTTACCAACCACGTCACTATTGGGTTGTATTATATCCCTATACGCTGCTACACTAAGAACAACAAGAGAGTCACTCTTGCATTTGC
>CAYHBE010000224.1:0-3572 GCA_964354765.1 uncultured Dehalococcoidales bacterium
ACCTGATTGAGAACTGATTTTCTGAGCGACATGACGACTAACATATCGAGGAGATTGCTCCTGTTGTTTGTATGTCCACTCGTGTTCTTCATCGATAATGATAATTCCCAGATCTGGCTGTGGAGCAAAAAGCGCACTCCGCGGACCAATGACTACGTCTGCTTCTCCGTTTTTAATACGCCACCACTCATCGAATTGCTCTCCAAGCGATAAATGGCTGTGGAGTATAGCGACTTTCCCAGGGAATCGTGAAGCAAGCCGTTCGATCGTTTGCGGTGTAAGAGCAATTTCGGGTACCAGGACAATACCGCGTTTGTGCTGTTTAATTGTTTCAGCTAAAGCCTGCAAATAAATTTCTGTCTTACCGCTGCCGGTAACGCCGTGCAGAAGGAATATTTTATTTTCAGTCATCAACCCTGGTCGAAGACTTGACTGAATAAGTTTGAAAACTGACTCCTGTGTGGATGTTAATGACAATGGTTGGGAGAGTTGTACCTGCCGGAGTTCGAGGGGTTCGCGGCGGATAGTGATATTTTCAATCTCGACTAAACCTTTTTTTACCAGGGCGTTAACGGTTAGTCTGTCGTTTCCCGTATTCTTTTTTATTTGTGCTATTTTTACAGGGTTTGGGGTTTCGATGAGGTATTTGAGAACGGCGGCTTGTTTGACGAATCTTCTCTCGATCATTGTATCTAGCATTTCTCTGGTTTCACTCGCGGATTTCGCAAGCCGCACATACGGGATCTCCTTAGCCTTAACGCGAGCACGCTCCAATTCGTATTGACGCTCCAATACACCAATTTTTACAAGTTTTGCCGTGTTTGATAGCGCCTTTTTTTTCCCGAGTGATTTCTCTAATTCCTTGAGACTTAGCTTATTCTCCTGTCTTGCGCGTATCAATATTTTGAATTGTGTTTCATTCAGCGTCGACTCATCGTAGGCATGTACTTTTGGAACAAAATAGATCAAAACGCTGCGTTCGAATCCTGGCGGTAACATCAGCGATATTGAGCTCCACAGCGGGCAAAGATAATAATCTGTCATCCAACGCGCTAAAGATATTTGTGCAACTGTTAACAGCGGTTGCGGGTCAATAATCCCTGCGATGTCACGCGTTTTTTCGACTGCAGGTGAGTCCGTAAGCTCAATTATTAATCCCTGCATGATCCGTTGCCCAAAAGGAACTCTCACCGCCTGCCCAATTTTTACGGGCAAACCAGGAGGTATAGAATAGCTGAACGTATGCGAATGGGTCGATTGTGTGTTGACACAGACCTCAGCATAACCCATTTATAAGACTCACCCTGTATATCTGTCTTATTCTTTTTTGGGTTCGACGGCAAGCGATTGTTCAGGAGCAGGCTCTAATTCAGTGGTGGGCTCTAATTCTTCTACCATACTCCGTGGATACCGTCGTTCCTTGATACGTGCTTTCTTGGCGCTCAACCCGCGCAAGTAGTAAAGTTTAGCACGCCGGACTTTGCCGTGTCGTATTATCTGTAATTTTTCGATTAAGGGTGATGCCATTGGGAAAGTACGCTCGATACCAACACCGTAGGCAACCCTTCTAACTGTAAAAGTACCACCGGCATTACCGCTGCGAATCCGAATTACAACACCCTGATAGGGTTGAATACGCTCTTTATCTCCCTCAACTACTTTCAAATTAACACGGACAGTATCTCCTGGGGCAAGGGTCGGTAGCCTGGATTTGGGTTTGATTTCACTTAATTGTACGGCACTCATCGCTTTTTACTCCTGTATCTACTGAGGTTCCTAACCTCTTCATAAACTTTTTTTCTTCTATCGAAAGAACTGTTTTCGCAAATAATTCGGGCCGTCTTTTAGCAGTGCGGAAAAGCGATTGTTCGCGCCGCCACCTGGATATTTGTGCATGATTTCCGGATAATAAAACATCAGGTACCGCCCAATCGCGGAATATCGGAGGACGGGTATATTGTGGATACTCCAACAGTCCACCTGTATGGGACTCTGAGAGCAGAGACTCAGGTGAACCAAGAAAGCCAGGGATAAGCCTGACTATAGTATTTATTACCACCATAGCCGCAATTTCGCCACCCGAAAGTACATAATCCCCGATACTTATTTCATCCGTGATAAGGTGCTCGCAAACGCGTTCATCTATACCCTCATACTGCCCGCAAATAAAAATTAAATAACTTTCTTTTGAAAGCTCAACTGCAGCCTGTTGTGTAAACACTCGTCCCTGCGGAGACAGTAAGATAACCGGGACATTTTCGATACCCTTTTGTGTTAGTTCAGTTTTAATATTTTCCACAGCCTCAAAAAGCGGCTCTGGTTTCATAACCATTCCCGCACCACCGCCATAAGGATAATCATCGGTTGTATGGTGACGGTCATGTGTGTAGTCCCGGATATTGCGGATATTAACTTTCACGATACCAGCCTCTACCGCTTTTTGAAAAAGGCCGGCACTAAAAGGTCCTTCGAACACCTCCGGGAATAACGTCAAAATATACAAATTTATCATTTTCGGAATCAAACACCACTAGCTCTGGATATTAATTTAGGCATCTAGATCGAGATAGAGACTGTATATATGGTTTTATTTCCTTGTAATTCCAACAAAATATAATTCTATCATAATTAAGCGTGGGAAGGAAATATCATCACATTCGATTTTATAATCGTAAAAACCACAGCAAGAATAATTCGAAAAATCTAAAAATATAGTGAAATATTCAGGCTCGAATACTTGACAGAATATAGTAAAATGTGAGAAAATGGTAATCTGTGGGGAATGGTGGGGAAAGTAGTGAACGGGGAAAAACATAAGTGTTTCTCGGTGAATTCAGTTACCGAATTGACGAAAAGGGTAGAGTACCCTTACCACCTCGATTCCGCGTTGATTTCAATGACGGAATTATCCTCACTATAGGCGCAGAAAAATGTATCCTCGCCTACAACCCTTCACAGTGGAAAGCGCTTGCTGATAATCTCACGACCGGTCCGGTGCTGTCAAGCAAAATGCGGAAATTAAATCGTGCGCTTTTCGGCACAGCTTTCAATCTTAACCTCGATGGACAGGGCCGAGTAGCTCTGCCAGTTCCTTTACGCCAATATGCAGGCATCACCAGCGACGTGGTTATCGTCGGAGCCAACACATACCTGGAGATCTGGGATAAACAAGCCTGGGAAATTGAAAAAATTGACAGCCAGGCACAATCCTGGCAGATTATCGAAACCCTGGAAAAACATTAGGAGTTGCTGGTGTTGACTGTCGTGCATAAGGCTGTCTTATTGAAAGAAACAATCGAAGCGTTAGCCGTACAACCAGGCAAACGATATGTCGATTGTACATTGGGCGGAGGCGGTCATGCTCGTGCCATTCTTGAAAAATCAACTCCAGCCGGTAAGCTCCTTGGGATTGATGCGGATCCAGAAGCCATTCGTCTGGCTGCCAATACGTTAAGTAAATATAAGGACTCTTTAATACTTGTAAACGATAATTTCTCAAATCTTGATGAAATCTGTCTTCGTAATTCATTTGTCCCTGTCCACGGAATTTTTATTGACCTGGGACTTTCATC
>CAYHBE010000225.1:0-3544 GCA_964354765.1 uncultured Dehalococcoidales bacterium
CGCCGTGCCATGGGGGATAAACTACCAGATGCACATCCGCGGGATAGAAGGTGACGACGAACTGGGGGCGCTGGCGGAGAAGGCACCGGATGTGATTCCCTCGAGGAAAAGCGGGAGCGAAAGGGAACTGGTCGATGGAGCGGTGACGGCGGTGTGGGTGACGGCGCAGATTCCGCGGGACGCCGCGGCGGGGACATACACGGGTTCCATCACGGTAGGCGCGCGCGGGGAGAAGCCGATAACGGTGCCGCTGGAGCTCAAGGTGCTGGACTGGACGCTTTCGGACCCGCAGGACTACAAGGTATGGATGGAGATCATCCAGTCGCCGGACACGCTGGCGCTGGAATACGATACGCCGCTCTGGTCCGACCGTCACTTCGAGCTCATCGGCCAGTCGTTCAAGCTCCTTAGCGATTCCGGCACGCGCGTGGTCTATGTCCCGCTCATCGCGGAGACGAACTTCGGGAACTCGGAGAGCATGGTGCGATGGATCAAGAACGCGGACGGGACGTATGACTACGACCTGTCGGTGATGGACCGGTATCTGGAGACGGCGGAGAAGAACCTGGGTCCGCTGAAGCTCGTGATCTTCCCGGCATGGGAGGTCTACATGGGGCTGAAGGAGGGCTTCCAGGGGCGGGAAGTTCACAAGGACTTCATGGAGAAGCAGGATCGGTGGGGGCAGAGCACCGGGCCGTTGGTGACGGTGCTGGACAAGGCAACGGGCAAGACAGAGAACGTTGTCATGCCGCGTCTGGGGGAGCCCGGAACTAAGGAGACGTGGACGGCGCTTTTCGAGCAGATCAAGGCACACCTGGCCAAGCGCGGCTTGGAGCGGAAGATGCTCATCGGGATGATGAACGACATGTGTCCGAGCAAGGAGGATATGGCGTTCTTTGCGGAGGCGGCGCCGGGTGTACCGTGGGCCGTGGGAGCGCACGCGACCTACCTAAAAAAGGAGGCTGAACACGGGTATCAGGCTCTGGTGTATCTGACGACGCCCAAGGAGAAGAGCCTCATGGGATGGACGCGTCCGGAGCTGGTGGCGTTTTTCAACCGAGATCACGTCATCGAGGGCGTCGCTCCGGCCGCTTGGCGCACGACTCCCGGCTTCGCGATCGCAGGCGCATGGCGGGGCGTGGGGCGCCTCGGGGGAGATTTCTGGAAAGTCATCAGGGACAAGAAGGGGGACCGCGCGGGGCGGGTCGGCGACCGCTATCCGCAGAGCAACTGGCGGAACCTGGACATCTACACGGCGCTGCTGGCACCGGGGGAAACGGGGTCCATGGTCACCACGCGGTATGAGCACCTGCGGGAGGGATTGCAGGAATGCGAGGCGCGGGTGGTGGTGGAAGGCGCGGCGACGGACGGGGCTCTGCGGGAGAAGCTGGGACCGGAGCTTGCCGCGCGGTGCGACAAGGCGCTGGAGGATCATCTGCGGGCGCTGCAGATGCTGCGCAGATGGCCAGGCTACGGGGTCATCCACGCTCTCTCCAGCGGGTCGGACATAGGGGCGTCATGGTTCCTGAGCTCGGGGTGGGAGCGGCGCGCCGAAGCCCTCTTCGCCCTCGCCGGCGAGGTGGAAAGGAAGCTGGGGGCAAAATGAGAAAGAAGTCATCCATATCCACGAGCGCGCTTGAGAAGTTCCGGAAAGAGTTTCCGCACGTTAAAAGCAGGATATACTTCAACCACGGCGTGTCCTCCCCGCTCCCTTCGAGCGTCGTGAAGGCCATGATTCACGGCGTCAGGCTGGAAAAGTGCCGCACCCTTAACATGAGAGGCATTCCCGCTTCCTGCGAATCTGTCAGAGAGGAGACAAGAAGGCTGGCGGCGGAGCTGATCGGAGCCAGGCCGCGTAATATCGCGTTCGCCCAGAGCACCTCGATGGCCCTCTCTCTCATCGCCCTCTCGATACCATGGAAGAAAGGCGACAACGTCGTGACGGGCTTCTGCGAGAACCCGGCCACGGTCGCGCCCTGGCAGAACCTGAGCGACATGGGCGTTAGTGTCAGATACCTGCCGTCAAACTCGGATGATTTGATTGATACTGGCAGACTGCCGGACTTGGTTGACGGAAACACGAGGCTTGTGGCTCTAAGCCTGGTGGAGTATTCCACCGGCCAGAGAATTGACATTGAGAAAGTGGTGAAGTATTGCAGGCCCCGTAACATCCTCGTGTCCATCGACGCTGTGCAGGCGGTCGGCGCCGTGCCGGTCGACGTCGGGAAACTCGGCGTGAATTTCCTGGCCTGCGGAGCCCTGGCCCGCGGTCTACTGCGCCGGTCCAAAGATATCACCGGGCTTCTCCGGCGGCTTGTCGCGGACCTTGTCCTCGGGCTTAGCCTCCGCCTTCCCCAGCCTTGCCTCTTCGAACGCTTTCTTCAGCTCGATGGTCACGTAGAAGTAGATACCGGCCCCGACGGCGTCGGCGGCCCTCGCACCCGTCCCCCCCATGTGCCACACGCAGCACAGGTCATGCGGAAGGTAGATCACCACGGGCCTTCCCTGCGCCTCCTGCAGCGCTCCAATCTCCACTCTCGGCTTCGTCCCCGCCCCTGCGGATTTCATGCGCTCGTAGATCCGGTGCGTGGTCGGTATCGGCAGAAGGTCGCACCCGAACAACTCCTTCATCAGGGCCCGGAACGACTTGTCGAACTCCACCTTTGAGCAACAGGCTTGTCCGACGATGGTCCCCCCTCCCGCCACGTACGCCTTCAGCTTCTCCTTCTCCTCCGGGCTGAAGTTCAGCGGCTTATGACCGCTGATGTAGAGCATCGGCGTCCGCAGCAGCAGGTCCAGAGGTGCCTCCAGGGTCACGATCCGCCATTGCACGTTGAGCTGGTATCTATCCTGAATGTACTCCGTCAGGTGCTTCACGTCGTACGGGTCGTTGTTCCAGTCGTCCGTGTCCGCGCGTTCGAGCTTGTTGATGATGATGGGCTCCAGTCCCCGTGCCAGGAACATCAGCCCGAACGCCGTGCTCACGTGGCTGCTCCCCATGAACGAAGACCAGCTTCGGCTCCCGAGCAGCGCCCGCGCCCCCTCGTTATACCAGTCATGTCCCCCGATGTTGGATCGACCCATGATGATGCCCAGACGCTCCAGCGCATAGAGACCATACGTGTCGCTCCCTATCCTCTTTGACTCCCAGTTGTCAGCGATCCATTTGAGTCCGGCTTCTATCTCCTTAGAGCGGGGTGGCGGGACACACTGCTTGTGTTCCTTTGAGCGGAGCATCTCTTCGCACAGGTTCAGGCTGATGGTGCTGGCAATGGTCATGTTGGCATACGGTTCAGGACGTTCTTCCGGCTTGTAGCCCCAGCCCCCGTCCGGAAACTGGGCCCGTCGGTAATGGTCCGCCGATCTCGCCCAGATGATCTTCGGCACCTGGTAGCCCGCCCGGTCGGCGAAATACAGCCCCAGCAGCGCGAACTGGGTGTTCGATTTATCCCCCCAGCTGTCCGGAGCGCCCGTCTGGTAGTCCTGCGACCCCGGCAACGGCCTCAGACGATACCCCCACTCGCCCGACACATACCCATTCTCT
>CAYHBE010000226.1:0-3533 GCA_964354765.1 uncultured Dehalococcoidales bacterium
TGAAAATATACTGAAGAGGAACCGAACGTAAGTGAAAAGGGGAGGCAAAATGAAGAAGGCATTTGTTATCTTGTCGCTTAGCATTATAGCGATTTCTATAGGGCTGGCTAAGATCGATTTATTTGCTCAGGATAGATCCGATAAACAGACTGTTATTCAAGGTAACAACGAGTTTGCCTTTGATCTATACGCAAAATTAAGCAAAGAAAAAGAAGGGGGGAACCTCTTTTTCTCTCCTGCCAGCATCTCAACTGCTTTAGCCATGACTTACGCCGGAGCAAGAGCTAACACCGCCACTCAAATGGCAAATACTTTGCATTTTACTCTAAGCCAAGAGCAACTGCATCCGGCTTTCTCTGAACTTATGAAAGAACTAGAAGCAGATCCCCAGAAGAGCGGTTATCGACTATCTAGAGCCAATGCCTTATGGGGTCAGACGGGGTACAAGTTTTATGATGAATTTATCAGCATAACCAAGAATTATTATGACGCTGGGTTTAAAGAAGTCGATTTTATTAATGACAAAAATAGAGAAGAGACGCGTAAGACCATTAACAGTTGGGTAGAGGATAAGACTAATTACAAGATTAAAGATCTGATAAAACCAGGTATTCTTGAAAACCTTACAAGGCTTGTTCTGACTAATGCAATTTACTTTAAAGGGAAGTGGCAATTTCAGTTTGATGCAAAAAATACACAAAATAGCGCCTTCACTTTATTAAGCGGCGAAGAAATCCGGGTGCCGATGATGAACCAGGCAAAAGAATTTAACTATATGGAGAATGAGGAGCTTCAAATTATCGAGATGCCTTACGTAGGTGATAAGTTATCTATGGCCGCTCTTTTACCTAAGAAGATAGATGGCCTAAAACAGGTAGAAGGTTCGCTTACACAGGATAATTTAAATAATTGGTCGTCTAATTTACGCAATCGTGAAGTTGTTGTGTCGCTGCCTAAATTTAAAATGACCTCTGAATTTGAACTGAACGAAGCACTCAAATCTTTGGGTATGGTAGATGCATTTAATATGGAATCGGCAGATTTCTCTGGTATGACTCCTAACCCAGTAGGTTTATATATATCTAAAGTGATACATAAGGCTTTCGTTGATGTAAATGAGGAAGGTACCGAAGCACTCGCAGCAACAGCGGTTGCGATGGCGGAAAGCGGAATACCTGAGCCCAAACCTGTCTTCAGAGCAGATCACCCTTTTGTATTTATCATTAGAGATACTAACTCGGGTAATATTTTATTTATCGGAAGAGTAACAGATCCGCGTAGTTAGTAGTGTAAATAAATATTGTAATAACGTTTGGTCTACCGATGAAATCTTATTACGGACTGGTTTTACAGGCCGAATAAAGTTTTATAATATATGAACAATAAAGAGGTCACAAATAAGTTGAAGCGAGTGTGTATACGCACCTTCGGCTGACCGTTGTCCACCTTATAGACGCACGATGGCAAGCCTTGCGGAGGCGTTAGTAAGAGCGGATTAAATATTGACCATGATCAAAAATAAGTTACTGCTAAAATGCCCTATGACTGTGCCGGAAGGTGTAGAGATAGGGTTTTTTGTTTACGGGTCCTTGGAAGCCGGTTTTGAGTGACCTGGATTGACATGAAAATGTCCACTAAATCGAAATGTCTTCTGGCGAGTGGACATTTTTAACCAGTGGACATTTAGGTTGTAGATTTGTCGGGCAACGTAAAAATGCCTTGACAATCTGTCAGAAAAAGTGTATATTTTTTCTGACAAGAGAGGGGTGATATAAATGTCACAAAGCATTGATAATAAGATAGTTAGCAGGATATACGGAAGGCATAGGGGTTGGGTTTTTACTCCAATCACATTTCTTGACCTTGGAAGTCGTACAGCTGTAGATCAGACTTTGGGACGTCTGACTAAATCAGGGGCTATACGTCGTCTGG
Source organism: uncultured Dehalococcoidales bacterium (assembly GCA_964354765.1). Classification (GTDB taxonomy): domain Bacteria; phylum Chloroflexota; class Dehalococcoidia; order Dehalococcoidales; family Fen-1064; genus JAURWL01. The sequence goes on from CAYHBE010000226.1 coordinate 1,933, forward strand.
CTCGAGGATTGTACGATTACCCCGCAAAACATCCCGATTTTGGCGACCTTCCGCCTAATTATGATCGCATCGCACAAGCATTGGTGGGACGAGATAACTTAAAAATTCAGCCTTCCGGCGCATACGCCGCCAATCTGTTAGGATTAACAGAGCAGGTTCCGGCAAAGATTGTTTTTTTCACGGACGGCCCTAATCGTAAAGTGCAAATTGGGAAGAGGAAGATTGTTTTAAAAAGAACAACGCCGAAAAACATGGCAACAGCCGGACGGATAAGCGGATTAGTTATTCAAGCCCTGCGTTATTTAAAGCAGGTTAACATAGATTCAACTGTAATTTCAAAACTTAAGAGACGATTGTCTAATGATGATAAAAGCACACTTATGAATGATATTCGTTATGCGCCAGCATGGATAGGAAATATCTTTAGAAAAATACAAGAGTGAGAGGTTTATGGATAATTTTTTGTTATTAAAGGATTTAGATAAAAAAGTATATTTTGATGTCGTCGCGAATGAATTAGATGTCACGCCTCAACTTATAGAAAAAGATTTCTGGGTGTGCTGGATACTCAAAATACTTTTTTCATTGCCTGAATCAGGCAATCACTTGACGTTTAAGGGAGGCACGTCGCTTTCTAAGTGTTATAACGTTATCAAGCGGTTTTCTGAAGATGTTGATGTTTCAATCGAAAGGACTTTTTTAACAAGCCAAGAATCAATTGAGCCCGATAGAAAACAAAGCAGTAAAGAAAATCAGCGAAGGCTGGATCGTTTGAAACAGGCGTGCCAAGAAAAGATTGGTGATGTAATCATCCCTGAGCTGAAGGACAAAATTGGATCCGCTTTATCTGAGATAGGAAAATGGGGAATAAAACTGGATTCCGATGATTCAGACAAACAAACTATTTTATTTACATATCCCAGCATCATAGACAATAGCATGAATAATTATATTCAACCTGTTGTAAAGATTGAGCTCGGCGCGCGATCGGATCATTGGCCGGTTGAAGTTATGCCTGTCAAACCTTACGTTTCTAATGCGTCCGGTAAGGTGACTATTGAAGGCACGCAGGTACGTGTTTTGGGGGCTGAAAGAACCTTTTGGGAAAAAGCGACAATATTGCATGCTATAAGCCACGGCTCAAAACTACGGGCAAGGATGTCTCGTCATTATTACGACGTGTTTGAAATGATTGGTTCTCCTATTTATGGTAAAGCCATTCAGAATATTGACCTATTGATAAAAGTCGCTGAGCATAAAGCCTTATTTTTCAAAGACAGTAAGGCGCGTTATGATTTAGCAAAGCCCGGTAGTTTGCGATTAATGCCTCAAGATGAGCATATCGTTCAGTTAAATGAGGACTACCGGCAAATGCAGGAAATGTTTTTTGAGGACCCGCCGTCTTTTGAAAGTATTTTGGAAAAATTGAAGACGGTCGAAGAAGAGATTAACAGGATTAAATAATGAATTACTGGTGGACTTCAGATTATCACTTTTCGCATTTCAATATCATTCGATATTGCAAGAGGCCGTTTGAGACGGCTGATGAAATGAATGAAACGATCATCCGAAAGCACAATGAGCGGGTTAAGCCGGACGAT
>CAYHBE010000227.1:0-3525 GCA_964354765.1 uncultured Dehalococcoidales bacterium
TACGCCGGAGCCAAAACTCATGCCCGACGCTATCACAAGAAAAGTGCCGTAAAAGGATACAAGGGAATTTATACGGCTCATTAATAAAAAGCCCAGGCCGATGACAGCCCAGCCTGCAACCATTAACTTCCGCGGGCCTACTTTGTCGACCATGAAACCGGTTACGGGACCTAAAATCCCGGTTTCAAGTCCTCTTAAAGTAAAAGCCAGGGAAGTCTGTGCCGATGTCCACTGGAATGTATCTTTTATCGGATTAAAGAAAACAGAAAAACCATAGTAAAATGAGCCTCCGCCTAAGAAATGCAAAATGCTAGAGGCTATTGCAATCCACCAACCGTAGAAGAACTTCTTCTTTACCAGTATATCGGGGCGAGCCGTATTAGAAATTGTCTCATTCCTGAAACGTGAATAAACTGGAAAACATATTTTTCACTTCTATTGATTATACATCTGTTAATGGGGATTATGAATTTTGGCGCTGGCTATTTCTTCCAGTAACATCCCGATTGTCATCGGGACAAGCGAACGGGGCGGGCAGGTCATAGACCTGCCCCTACGGAACGTACCGATTGTATCGGGACTTCCTCACGATGGCAATTAGAAGTGAGATTGCCACGTCGAGATACATTCGCGGTTTAAGACCGCTCAGTACGACACTGCGGTATCGGCTCCTCGCAACGACACTTCGGTGTCGAATTACAGAAACATTAGATTGTTAACGTGCGCAGCCCCTCTTGCTCCTAAGGACGCATGAGCCCTTCGGTGTCCCAGGCACCGAAATGAGGCTTGCCGCTCTTACGGAACTTGAAATTCCAAGCTCCAAAAACCAAATTCCAAACAAATACGAAATTCGAAACTCGAAACAAAAACTAAGTTCCAAATACCAAATTCCAAGGTCTGTTTCGGTTTTTAAGCGACCAATATTCCAATGCCTCTTAAAAGGCACACGCGCGTTTTAGCGCGAGGGGATGGATTCTGACGAACGTATTTAACATTACTGTTTTTACTGCTCGTTCATGGGACTTTACACCCCAAAGCCCTGACATGAATTCACAGCCAGAATCGACGGCGTCTTTCACAATCCGGAGACCGCCACGTTGTAAGGATATGATAGAGGATATGAAACACAACAGGCAAGGAGATTTTGTCGCGAAATAACGATGACACGTAATCCCTCTTCTTTTCTCCCTTTCAAAAAGGGAGAAGAAATCCTCCCCACCAGATGCTTCGTCGTCCCCCGGGTGAGGGACTCCTCCAGCATGACAAGGAGAGGCGATGATAAAAAATGTAATCCCCTTCTCCCCCGATTAACACATGTTGAGAGGGATTAGAAATTTGTGGGTGGGAGGATCTGGTATGGATGGGCAGTGAGGATCTAGACGCATTTTTTAACTGGGAACGTGAAGATAATGCTTAACGCTCATGGAAACTATGACTTGTTGCCAGTCTAGGAAAGATAAAAATTCTTTTAGACCATCAATCTGAAGAAACTAAAAATATCATACCGGCGTATTGCATGAATATGTAATATTCGATATACTGATGTGCCTAATAAGTTCTAACTAATGCGGGTGACAAATTTTTTCGAGGAGGAAAGATGGAGAACACTAATTATACTAATTATTTGTCACTGGCTGATTATCACAAAGCCACGTCTTCTTTAGCTCAGTTTACCAAAAGCGTGTTAATAGCATATGATGGTTGCTCAAATGAAAAACGAGATGAAATTATTAGAAACATCATGGCAAGAAGCATTACCGCTATGAATGGAATTCTTCATTTATGGCGCGCTCGGGACTACCATGATTGCTGGTTATTGTATAGAGCGATCCTTGATAGGTTATTTTACCTTGAATCCATCGGTCGAAAGGACGAGTTTAATTTATTCGACGACTGGAGTTTTGTTAAACGGATAAATTATAAACGCAAATGTCTCAAAGATCTAAGTCTTGTATCTAAGTTGGATCCAAAACATTTCGTGATCTCGGATCAGGATAGGAAAAGATATAACAAAATAAGAAAAAGCCAAAACAAATGGACACCGCCAAAACCGTATGAAGTCGCTTCCAGCATGAACCTAGAATTACTCTATTCTTATGGATATGATTTCGCTTCTATGTATGTGCATCCTTCAGCCACCGAAGGGAATGAAGATTATTGTCGACTAACTGGTACCCCGCTTAACGAGTCTTTTGATGATCAAATTACTGTAATCCACAATTCCTTCATCATTACCAATTTAATTATTTCCAGAGGACTGTTTTTTAGCAGACTACTTTGGCTTTCCCCCGTTTTGAAATTTGTAGAGGATATCAACAGGCTAATTTTCACTGGTATTGATGGTTATACGAACGCCCTTCTAGTAATAAAAAAATTGGAGTATAACAAAAAAACTTTGTGCCGAGTAAAGGATTAAAAAGCAATCTCAATTTGGGGCTAAAAACGATCGTCATCGGTTGAATTGCTTAAAAAGACTTCGGACGCCAAAAGGCGTCATTCTAATAGATACTTTAATTTGCTAATATATTTCATTTTACATAACGAAGGTATGGGAGTGACAAGCAATCTGCTACTAATGACTCATTGGATTAAGATTCAACAGTGTGTGTGCTAGTCACTTAGACTAACCTCTATTTGGGGGTATTTTTTTAATTTAAATAAATTTTGGTCAATCGACAATAGATTAGGTTGACAATATCTTGTTATAATCATAGTATGTATAAGAACAATTAATCCGTTTTTGTTGAGAAATAATGGTAGTCAAAATTAGGCAATTGCCAAACAAACCGTTGGTAGAAGCTATTTTAGAAATAAGGTGGTTTGTTGATCCTCAAAAAGGAGATCCCAATTATAGCCTTTTTGTGGGTAGGTTATATAGTTTATTAGACAAAACATATCATTACCACGAAGCCTTACCTTCTAGCATGATCCCAGAAATAATGGCAGTTTCAATTCCTCAACATAGATTCCGAGTAGGTAAAGACGAATGGCCTCTAGTACAAATAGGTCCTGGTTTAATTACACTTAATGATACATATAAATACAATTGGAAAGATTTTTTTCAGAGGTCAAAAGAATTAATAATAGCTGTATTTGAAAGTTACCCTAAACCGAATGAAATGAAAGTGACAAATTTGACATTAAGATACGTTGATGCAATAAAAATAGATGATATCTCATCCAATCAATTGGATTTTGTAAAAGACAAATTGAAAGTAAATTTAGGAATTCCAAGTAATTTGTACAGTGGGGTAGAATTAGAAAAGCGACCGATTTCCTTTAGCTTTAATATTACGCACAGTACTAAAAAACCTAAGGGTATAGTCAACATGAAGATGTCTTCGGGACTTAGTAAGGGACAAACTGCTATTATTTTAGAGTTGACTGTCCAAAGCATCGATAAAGATATTCCAATACTTCCCGGAGGGTTCGATAAGTGGATTAAAACTTCACATTTAATCACTGATGATTGGTTTTTTAAGCTAATAAAAGGAGAACTCGAAAATGGTTACTCTCGTCCCTCCT
>CAYHBE010000228.1:0-3515 GCA_964354765.1 uncultured Dehalococcoidales bacterium
TCCGAGCACTGTTTTAACCATACCGGTTATTTGATCGGTTTTCATGAGCAGCAAACAGCAGGTTTTACCTTCTTTATCCCAGCTGACCACTGCCAGCTTGTCTCCAGCGCGAATGCCTGCTTTTTCCCGCATTTCTTTAGGCAGTACCATCTGCCCGCGCTCGTCAACCGTCACGACCGCTTCAACCTGGCAGCACGCTGCATCTGATGTAGCGCAACATGTCTCTGTGATAATTTTTGTCCTGGTTGCCATATTAGTCCTCCCTGGACATTGAATAATCAGAATATTCTGATTTATCTGAATAATAACATCCGGAAATAAAGATTGTCAAGAAGTCTGGAAACGTTTGAGGATATCTGCCTCTGTCGTGCCTTCTACTTCGAGCAGTTTCTTATGGCTGGTTGCACCTTTTTCAATGGAGATGCGACTCTTACTTACATCTAATACCTTGCTCAGGAAATCAACCAGTTCTTCATTTGCTTTCCCGTCGACCGGCGGCGCAGTAATTTTAAAATGCCAGACACCATTCTCAAAGCGCAAAATTTCGTTTCGTTTAGCGCCTGGATGGACCTGTATTAGTATTTTTATTGATTTCTCTGATTTTGTCATTAGAATTCGTTTAGATTCTAGAGTTTGAATAATCGATGAGCATTCTCTGTTGTCTGCACAGCGAACTTTTCCATTGATATTCCCAGCGCATCTGCCAATATCTCTGCCGTGAGAACGACATATGAAGGTTCGTTTCTCTTACCGCGATACTTTTGCGGGGTCAGGAACGGACAGTCTGTTTCGACCATAATTTTATCGATGGGTATAGTCTTAGCCACCATTGCTGCTTTGCTTTGAGGGTAAGTCACGGCGCCCGTAAAAGAGATATAGAATCCAAAATCGAGAAATTGTTTTGCGGTTGGAGCATCTTCACTAAAGCAATGAATTACACCTCTCAGCTCAGCTACGATGGGGTGACGAATCACCCATTCTCCGAGAATTTCAATCGTTTCATGAGCGGCATTTCTCGTGTGAATAATTATGGGCAGATTTAATTCCGATGCAAGTTCTAATTGTTCGCGCAGTACCGTAAATTGAGCTTCTTTAGGCGAATAGTTACGGTAAAAATCTAAACCCGTTTCACCGATAGCGACGACTTTCGGATGTCTCGCCAACTCTTTTAGCAGCGGTATATATTGGTGCACGACTCTTCCAGCATCATGCGGGTGGATACCGACTCCAGCATAAATCTGCGGATATTTTTCAGCCAGTTTGATAGCTGTGCGGCTGGATGAAATGCTGGTTCCGACCGTGATTATCTTTGTTACACCGGCTGCAACGGCACGCGCGATTATATCGTCGCGGTCGTGATCGAAGTCCTTCATTTCAAGGTGAGCGTGTGTATCAACGAGGCTGACGGTCATTTGGTCCTGGCTGTACCGATTAGTTGGTTGATGTCTTTTATCTTCTGGTTGCGCAGGAATTCTTTAATTCCTTGCAGTATGTCCATCGGAGCGTCAGGATTCGAGAAATTCGCGGTGCCTATTTCGACTGCAGTTGCGCCTGCCATTATAAATTCAAGCGCATCCGTCGTGGTTGTGATGCCCCCGCAGCCAATGATCGGTATTTGTATTACGCTGGCTGCCTGGTAAACCATTGCCAGAGCCACCGGTTTAATTGCGGGCCCTGATAAACCGCCGAAAATATTGCCCAAGACAGGCCGTCGGGTTTTGGAATCGATAGCCATTCCTTTCAAAGTATTGATAAGACAGACTGCATCTGCGCCTGCATCTTCAACTGCTTTAGCCAGACTTACGATATCGCTGGTGTTCGGGGTGAGTTTCATAATCACAGGCAGTGTAGTGGCTTTTTTAACGATTTCTGTTACCCTGGCGGCAGACCTGGGATCGGCGCCGAATTCTATCCCACCCGCTTTGACATTGGGACAGCTTATGTTCACTTCGATACCGCTGATACCGGGTATTTTATCCAGTCGTGAAGCGATCTTACCATATTCATCGATGGTTGTACCGGCGATATTTACGATCACCGACACCTGCCATTCAGCCCAGATCGGAGCTTTTTCGCGGATCAGTGCATCGACGCCAATGTTTTGCCACCCGATTGAGTTGAGTATCCCGCTCGCCGTCTCAACAATACGCGGCTGCGGATTACCGTCGCGAGGTTCGAGCGTAGTGCCTTTGCACACAATCGCGCCGAGCTTCTGTATATCAAAAAGATGCGCATATTCCGTGCCGTAGCCGAACGTGCCTGATGCCGTCATCACCGGATTCGCAATCAGAAGATCTTGCCTGTTTTTCGGTGCTAACTGTACTTTAAGATTTATCGCCATCTTCAATCCAGCGCTAACCTTGTCCCGGTATTATTGAAGAAGAATTTGTCACCAAGCTCATGTGCCATTATCGCTGCCGCTGGAAGTCCTGTGCAGTGCGATACCCCGATTTTCTGTACGTTCATTTCTTGCAGAGCATTCAGAGTCAAGCGTATGCGTTCGAGGGAAGTACCGATGAGATGGCATCCCCCGACTACCATACGGATTTCTTGGCGACGGGTCAATTTTTGAGCGTGTTTTAGAGTATTGATAAGACCGCGGTGCCCGCAGCCAAGTATGACTACCAGTCCTGGTTTGGTATTGATAATCAATGCAAGGTCGTCAGCCAGGATATCTGGTTTCAGCTCGCCGTCTTCCCTCACATAAAAACGGTCAGGTTCAATTTGTTCATATTCGGTTATTTCAGGCACCTCACCGGTCGTGAAGACTTCATCTGTAATTCTTACCGGGCTTGTTGAGAGCGTAAAACTGGCTCCAAGCGACTCTAACACCGGTCGCTGAAAAGGAATACCGATGTAGCGGTATGTGCCGTCGTTCTGACGGGTATATTTTTCATCCCAGACATTCGGATGGGCGATGATGTCTACTTTTTTCCTCATCAACTGGAGAACTTCTTGCAAGCCGCCGGTGTGATCGTAATGCCCATGACTGAGTACAATGCGGTCGATTTTTTTTAAATCGATGCCAAGTATGCCCGCATTATGCGCGACCGAACTGCTCAAACCTGCGTCAAGTAAAATTGTCAGGGAGTTGATTTCAATGAGAGCGCTGAAGCCCCATTCTGCGAGCAGGTTGGTAGTTGAGGCAGTGTTTTCGCTGAGGGTCGTTATTTTAATTGTCATATACGCTCCGACGAAATTATAGGTTATACTAGCCTTACCGCGCAACTGGTCAGCGTTCAGCGATCAGCTTTCAGCAAATAATCAATAGACAATAATTAAGATAATTTGGTCACCCTCATCACGATTCCTGAATCAAGTTCAGGACAGGCTTTCTCCCCTCGATTTTCATCGGGGCAGGCAGTCGACAGAGAGGGAGAGAGTATTTTAATTTCTTCTCCCTTTTTGAAGAGGAATTGTTACCGCCACACCAGATCGCCACGTGACTAAAGTAATCTCCCTGTGTCCCTTCCCATATCGTGTATGGGACATGCTTTCAAAAAGAGGGATTATTT
>CAYHBE010000229.1:0-3510 GCA_964354765.1 uncultured Dehalococcoidales bacterium
GACAAAAATCAGTCTACCAATGGTTAAAATACCGGCTGATCTACCCAAACGTCCTCCACTTCTTTGCCCCGGCTGTCCCCATTCGAGCATGTTTTATGTTCTGGCTAGCGCTGGGCAGCGCCTGAAACTACCTGGTGCCAAAGAGAAAGAATCCAAAGAATCACCATTGACCATCACAGGCGATATTGGCTGCTACACACTCGCAACATATCCCCCGCTAAATGCTATGGATACCACCGCCTGTATGGGTGCCAGTATTGGTCAGGCTATTGGTATGGAGAAAGCCGGACTACATACAAAGATTGCCGCAGTAATCGGCGATTCTACTTTTTTACATTCAGGGATAACGCCGCTGATCGATGCTGTTTACAACCAGAGCAAAATCACGGTTATTATCCTGGACAACGGCACGACTGCGATGACCGGCCACCAGGAGCATCCCGCTACCGGAATCTCAGCGCAGGGTAAAAAGGTTGGACAGGTAGTGCTGGAGGACCTGGTCAAGGGATTGGGTATTAAAGATGTTAAGGTTGTCGATGCATTCAATATCAGGGAGCTCAGAGAAGCAGTTAAAGATTCACTGGATAGACCAGAACTGTCGGTCATTATCAGTCGCGGTTCTTGTGCTGTCAGCACACCGCGAGGGGTTGATCCCAGTTCTATTGATGAGGAATGCTGCAACCAGTGCGACATCTGTCTCTTAATCGGCTGCCCGGCGATTCAATCGGATGGGAAGCAGCCATCGATCGATCCTTTGATGTGCATGGGAGAGAACTGCACAATCTGCCAGCAAATATGTCCAAAGCAGGCAATCAAACCGTTGTCCCAACTCAAAACCGGAGCTAAGAAGTGAACTACGATCTGCTAATTACGGGCGTTGGCGGACAGGGGAATATCCTGGCGAGTGATGTAGCGGGTGAAGTAGCACTGGCGGCAGGTTATGACGTCAAGAAAACCGATACGCTGGGAATGGCGCAAAGAGGCGGTAGCGTCATCAGCCACGTACGCATTGGGAAAAAGGTGTTTTCTCCACTTATCAAAGATGGCGAAGTCGATATCCTGCTTGCTTTCGAAAAGCTTGAAGGTGTGCGCTGGATAGGCAGTCTCAAACCGGACGCGATCGTCATCATGAATAATTATGCTCAACCTCCTCTGTCAGTCAGCCTTGGAGTCGACCGCTACCCGACTGATAAGGAAGTCGTCGAAATATTAAAAATGCGTACCGACCGAATTTTTCTTGTCGATGGAACAACCTCTGTAACAAAGCTCGGTAATGTCAGGACGTTAAATATATTTATGCTCGGTTGCCTATCCCGATTTTTACCTTTCAAAGCCGAAGCCTGGACGCAATCTATTTTAGAACACCTACCCGAACGCCTGCATAAGATAAATTCCGCTGCTTTCGAACTTGGCAGAAAGGAAATTAATAATGTACATGTCGGATAAAGTACGCTCAGGCATGGCGTCTGGTTCCTGGATACGGCGGATGTTCGATGAAGGCAACCTTCTGCGGCAGAAATATGGCGCAGATAAAGTTTTCGACCTGACCCTCGGCAATCCTGTTGTTGAGCCTCCACCTGAGTTTCGCAGCGAGTTGAAAAAGCTTGTAGAAAAACCGCTGCCCGGTATGCACCGCTACATGGAAAACGCCGGATACGCGGATACGCGGACAGCGGTCGCAAGACAACTATATAAAGAGACCGGAATCAAAGTAACAGCAAGCGAGGTTGTAATGACCTGCGGTGCAGCAGGCGCAATGAACGTTGTCCTTAAAACTATCCTCAATCCGGGCGAGGAAATCATAGTATTTGCGCCATATTTTGTTGAATATTTGAACTATATTGACAATCACGGCGGTGTACCCCTTATTGTACAGACAAGCGAAACATTTCTACCAAAAATTGACTTTCTGGATGCGGCAATCAACAAGAAAACAAGAGCTGTAATCATAAACTCACCGAATAATCCTACCGGGGTTGTCTATTCCGAAAGCCTGATGAAAGAAATCGGCAACCTGCTACAGAAAAAAGAGTCGGAACTGGGCACACAGATATATTTGCTTAGCGATGAACCATACCGCAAGCTAATCTATGATGGTTTAAAATATCCATCTCCCCTCCTTTACCACCCGGCGAGTATCGTCGCTACATCACACTCCAAAGACCTGGCGCTCCCTGGCGAGCGGATCGGTTATATCGCAATCAATCCTGATTGCCCGCAGAAACAGGAACTGGTGGACGGATTTATTTATTGTAACCGCATTCTCGGATTTGTAAATGCGCCGGCGCTAATGCAGCACCTCGTCAAGAACCTGCAGGACGTGACCGTTTCGATTGCTGATTATCAGAAGAAACGCGATTTTCTTTACAGGAATTTGACCGAAATGGGGTATCAACTGGTAAAACCGCAGGGCGCTTTCTACATGTTCCCGAAAACGCCAATCCCAGACGACATCGAATTCGTACAGGCATTGAAAGAGCATCTCGTGTTAGCTGTTCCTGGACAAGGATTTGGTGGACCGGGTCATTTCCGCGTTTCCTACTGCATCGACGACCGAACGCTTGCCGGGGCGCTTGAAGGATTACGCAAAACAGCAAAGCGTTTCGACCTAAAATAACGGTAAAATAATCCAGCTTTACCTCTCTTTGATAAAGGGAAAACCATCCATAAGTAACAGCGGGAGTCGATCATGAAACTATTGATGGTAGCGATATTAACAGCCATTTGTCTTGTTTTCACAGGTTGTGCGCGCAGTGCCTGTGGGGGTGAGTTTGAGGATATCCAATGGAAATTGAAAGCGTATGGCACACCAGGGAGTCTGCAGCCAGTTCAAGGAAACGCCAATATCACTCTGAATTTTGAAAGTAAAGAGAAGCAGATAAACGGGTCAGGTGGGTGTAATTCATATTTCGGTTCATATAATATCACCGTAAATTGCGTATTAAAAATTACGGGACTAGGCGCCACTGAAAGAGCCTGCTTAGATGCGGCGTTAATGCAGCAAGAACAGAATTATTTCAGCATTTTACAGGACGCTGAATCAATACAGGTTGAAGGCGAAGAACTTCACATATCTGGCAGTTCGGGAGTGCTGGTTTACACTCGATAACTTTGATCATACCAATTACTGACATGGGGTATTAGAATTGAAAGTTTATTTAGCGCTGGCTTCCATATTAGTCATCAGCCTGTTGTTCGGAGCCTGCAGCAAGTGTGGAGGCGAATGGCAGGATATCCTGTGGAAATTAACATCATATGGTCCTTCAGACAGTTTGCAGACTCTAGTAGAAAATACTGAAATTACTGCCCAATTCGATAGAGAAGGGAAGCGAGTCACCGGTTCCGGTGGGTGTAACTCGTACTTTGCCGACTTCAACTTTAATCCGAGCAAGTGCGAGCTAGAAATATCAGTTATCGGTTCTACTAAAAAAGCTTGCATGGAATCCGGTATCATGCAGCAGGAGCAAAAATATTTCGAACTGTTACAAAACGCTGAAAAAATTGCAGTCA
>CAYHBE010000230.1:0-3507 GCA_964354765.1 uncultured Dehalococcoidales bacterium
TCTCCATAACATAGCACCTATTTCATCAGCAAGCTTTAAAGCTTCTTGGTATTCGTCTTGAGTGATGTATTGTTCAGTGAATGAAAAGTAGATAAGGTATTTTGATTCTTTTAAAGATCCGTAAGATATTTCCCAAAAATTCTGTTTAATTGCCGGCTTTTGCCTGGCAAAGCCTTCTATATAATTTAGAATTACAGATAACGCTGCTCTTCTTAATTGGGAGATGACTCCATATAGTTCATCTTTGGGGAAATTCTTTGTAAGTTTATAAACCAAATGGACGTATTTGTCCATTTTAATTTTCAATTCCTCAAAAAAATTATTACCTCCCATGTTAAGTTGTTAAATTGTTATTTTGTTAAGTTGAAGAACTTGTCCAATTCTGCCTGATTCCCGCAATAATACAAATGCTTAGTTAGCTGGGCGCAGTACCCCGGATTCTTATTAATAAAAGAATACTTTGGCAAAAACCAATACAAAAAGATTACAACTAAGATGATGAGGAGATAAAACAGATATTTTAAAAATTTGAACATTTTTTATTTGTTTAATATTGTTACAGTTCCGTAATCATCTGGGTTTGTACTCATAGAAAATATATCGTTATCTACCTGAATTATAACATCACCACTACCTGGGGCAATGCCTAGTTCTTTCAACTTTGGATATTCTTTTCCTATTTCAAGTTCTGCTGTCTGAAGCATGTCCAATTCATCCTGGGTTAAACGGAGAGGTTGTCTTGGTGCTTGTTCTGTTTCCGGCATATTTTAAAATTTTTAATCAATGGCTGGGCATCGTGGACGACGTTAGAACCAAAATACAGCAGTCAAATGGATTTTATATACCAGATTTGAGACAATTTGGTGTTCAATAAGGTCTCATTTCCACCGATAAAGATGCACCGCTATATACATTGCCAGCATCCCTAACAAAAAGCCGCTGGATAATAATTCAAAACTTTTTAACTTTGCCTCTCCTCCTATAGACCACGCAATGTAGTTTATAAGCACGAGGACGATAATAACACCAATTACATATAGACCCAGAGGATATTTTTTCATAACCTCATTTGTAGGAATAGCTCGCGTTGTTAACACTTTTGCGATAAAGTGATAACAATATGACTATTCATAAATGGACTAAACTTACTCCTGTCAAAAGACGGGAAATAGCTGATAAATATTTTAAAGAGGGCATCAGAATCTCGGAATTGTCCAAAACCTATCAGGTCAGCAGGAATACCATCTACAATGTTATCCGACGAGCCAAACTCAAGGATTTCAGCGTCCACAAAAGCATTAACAAACGGTATCGGACAGTCCAGTATGGATTAAGACGTCTGGCCAAGGTTGAAGCGGAACTGGAAAAAAAGCTGCAAAAAGAGGCCAAACGATACAACAAGAACTACCCAGGGGAGATGGTGCATTCTGATAACACGGAGCTGCCAATGCTTGAGGGTGAAACGATTAAGGACAAGCCGGAAACCTTGTATGTGGCCATTGACGATTTTTCCAGAGAACTCTATGCCGCTATTCTGCCTGATCAGACTCAATATTCTTCAGCCGACTTTCTGCATCAGGTACTGGAAGAGTGCCCATACACCATTGAATGCTGGTATACTGATAACGGTACGGAGTACAAAGGAAATCCAGAGAAACACGCCTTTATGAGACTGGCTCAAGAACACGGCATTAAGCAGTCATTCACCAGAGTCAAAACTCCCAGGACTAACGGTAAAGCGGAAAGGGTTATCAGAACCATCAAAGACATGTGGTCTAGGAAAACCAGATTTAACAGCCGTGCCCATCGAAAGCAGGAACTAATCAGATTCGTCAATTACTACAATACAGTTAAACCCCATAAAGGTATTAATAATTTAACTCCTCTTGAAAAATTAACTAATTATTTTTATCCGCAAGAACTGTGAACAACGCGCGGACTTCCTACACCTCATTATATCATAAAAAAGTTCTAACGTCTCACTTGGGTATACAAAAAACACCAATAAATATTGGTGATTTTTGTTGGCTGGAGAGGAGGGATTCGAACCCCCGATGAGCGGTCCAGAGCCGCTTGCCTTACCTCTTGGCTACTCTCCAAGGTCGTTTTAATTTTACCAGTCTTTAAGTTTTTTTTCAATTTTTGCTATTTGCTTTTCAACTTGGTAAAATCCGTCCTTTGCGTAAAGCTTCGGAGGACTAGCGTAAGGCCAGCCACTAACTCTTGTTATCGTAGAGACCGAGGTGCAATAACCTAGCCGCCTGAAAAGGCGGTTTTGTGTTATAATATAAATATAACTATGAGCGACAAGGATTTAGAAAAGAAAATAGAAACTTACCGCGAGTTGGGAAAAGAGAACCCGAACGTGGACGTGAGCATGCTTATGGTAAGCGCCTTGCAGAATGAAAGCGGCAACAAGGCTTCTTTCAAGTCTTATCGCTTGCCGTATTTGATTTCCTTGGGTTTGCCGCCTTTCGGTTTGATTTACGCAATAAAGTATTATTTTAGCGACAACGAAAATGACAAACAGGCGGCCAAAATTTGCCTGCTTTTGACAATTGTTTCTGTTATTGTAATTTATATTTTTGGCAAGCTTATTTTTTCCAGCTCCGGCACGAGCCTCCAGCAGATTGAGCAAATTAAGCCCCAAGACATCCAGCAATTGACCCAGTGATAAAAAATTCGCCAGTTGATATAATTAAATTTGAAAATTCTCTCCTATACAACAATTGTTGCATAGGAGAGAAAATCTTAAAGCACAACCGCAAGGAAGTGCTTTTTGTTTAAAGTGCGAAAATTTGCTATATTTAAGATGTATTGGGTAAAAATTTTTAATATCTAAACATATGGAAGCCACAACTACAATTTCCGCATTACAAATATTAAACTTGATGCAAGGAATAGCGACTACCAATCTTGGGTATCTAGGTATATGCGTGACGGTAATTATTTTTGCTGGTGGTTTAGCAGGCGGATTTTATTATATTTTTAACTTCAAACCTGTACAAAAATCTATTGAAAAACAGGAAAGCGAACTCGGGGCTTTGAAAAAAGAAATAGAAAAGAAACTGGAAACTATAAACACTGATTTTAATAATCTAGTTTCCACTCAGACAAAGCAGATGAAGGAAAGTATAGCTAGTGCTGTGGATTTGTTGGGCACTGTAAAAACGGAAGCATTAAATAAAATTAACGAAGCAGAAAAGCTAATAAAAGATTTTACAATCCAATCCACAAAAGATATTAATGCACTAAAAAGTCAATATCAAAGTCTCGTTTTAGACGCTTTATGGAAAGAGCAGTATATGTGGGCTGGAAACGAAGTTTACGCAAATAGCTTAACCGCACTTATTCAATACATGGAAAAGGCCTTGCTGCAAATGAACCTCCAGTTGGGCGAGGTGCTGAGCGATCTGACTGGGGAAACGGGCCTGGAAATATTGCATGCGATCGTGGGGGGAGAGCACGATCCGATGGTCCTGTCGAGAATGCGCCACGGGAATTGCA
>CAYHBE010000231.1:0-3501 GCA_964354765.1 uncultured Dehalococcoidales bacterium
TCGCAGATTGTGAAGAAGGTGGCGATTTACCTGGGATTAGGATCAAACCTGGGCGACAGGCAGGGAAATCTTAACCGGGCGATACAAATGCTCGCTCAATATGTAGATGTAAGCAATTGCTCAGCTGTTTATGATACAGCGCCTGTAGGAAATTTTAACCAACCACGTTTTCTTAATATGGTCTGTAAAGGCAAAACAGACCTCTCTCCTACCGACCTGCTCATATTCATAAAACAAATTGAAAATCAGATTGGGAGAAAACCTGGACCAATAAACAGTCCCCGCCCCATCGATATCGATATACTCTTTTACAATAAGCTTGTCATGGAAACACCAATATTGGTTATTCCTCACCCCCGCCTCATAGAAAGAGCTTTTGTACTGGCGCCGCTCGCAGATATTGCCCCGACTTTTAAACACCCGGTGAGGGGGAAAACAATAGGTAAATTGTTACACGAGCTCAAACGATCCAAAGGTGACGCAGTCGCAATAAAACCAATACCCAGGGTATGATAAACAAACTTGATTATAGGCGATCGATAATTGATAATTTCCCGGAGGGAATGATGTACGAAATATCGGTTGAAATGGATTTTGATGCTGCCCATTTTTTAAGGGGTTACCAGGGTAAATGCGAGGCTCTTCATGGACACCGGTTCAAAGTTGTGGCAACCGTGCAGGTCGAAAGGCTGAACGATATCGGGCTTGGGTATGACTTTACTGAATTGAAGCGGAAGCTGGGTGATGTGGTGGGGAAATTCGACCACACGTCTTTGAATGAACTGCCGCCTTTCAAGCATACGAATCCATCATCGGAAAATATCGCGACGACGATCTATCGGGAGCTGAAACGAAAACTAAAGGGTGCACCTGCAGTCATTACCGCCGTTGAGGTATGGGAATCACCACAGAGTCGGGTTATTTACCGGCCTTAGACGCCGGTTTTTCTTGCGGTAGGAGATTAGGAATTGTCTCCTCGATAGGGTATGTAACGTTACACTTCTTGCAGTAAAGAGAACCGCTCACGATTTCTTTTTCATTTTCTTCGGTTACCGTAAGAACAAGTTTACCCTTGCAGACAGGACAGACCAGAATATCCATCAATTCTTTTTTCATAGATGCTTAAAGTATAACATAGAAAAAACTCCAAATCCTAATACCCTGACACCCCTTCCTACTTTATAAAACTGCTACAATATAGCTGCTATGACAGATAATCTGATTTCGTTTCCTGGCAATTGCCAGACTACCGCCATGGGAATTATGCCGCACATTGATGCACCGCACGCCATGAAGCTAGCACTCAGCCTGGATATCCCGTTCTGGCCGCAGCTGCCGAACGTCAGCTTCTACGAAGATATGTATGTACAGGCATCGGAGGGATTCCCCGGCATTAAAATCGACCCGGATAACAAGAAACTACTGTTCAACCGCGCAAATTTCGATATAGAACTTACCGAATATTCCGCAAAAATGTTAGATCTACGCAATTTTGAGTTGAGCCGTGACTATTCAGCGGTTTTCAATAAATTTCTGCAGAAAGACCTCTCAGGTTATTCAGCAGTCCGGGGTCAGTGCATTGGACCTGTCAGTTTTGGTTTTCGCGTTATGGATTCCGAAAATAAACCCATTATTTATGACGACAGTGTAAGGTCGTTGTTGTTTGACTTTTTACAAAAGAAAATAAATGTCCAGCGTCAGCAATTATCTCAGAAAAACGCTAAAGGGTTCGTCTGGCTCGATGAGCCGGGGTTGGGATGGGTGTTCAGCGGACTATCTGGATACGGCGATGTTCAGGCGAAACGCGAATACAAAGAGTTCCTTGACGGATTGGAAGGGCTTAGAGCACTTCATCTGTGTGCCAATGTGAATCTGCCTTACCTTCTCAGCATGGGTATCGAGCTATTGTCTTTTGATGCTTATCAAATAGAGATTATGCCGAAAGGTTACGCCGAAGCTGTTACTGGTTTTCTTAAGAAAGGCGGCTTGATTTGCTGGGGGATTATTCCCACTGATTCGACAAGCCTTAGCCAGGAAAGCCCCGACACATTATATAAGCTGTTGACAGGATACTGGAAGGTTATATCTCAAAACACCGGGATACCCATGAAAGAGATCGCTCAACAAGCACTTATCGCACCAGCAAGATGCTGTCTTAAGAATATCGGGAAGGTAGGCGCCCGTGACGATTCAGCAAAAATGGCTGTCTCCGGAAATGGCGCCACGAGTGAAGAACAATTGGTTGAAAAGGCATTTAGTTATTTGAAGAGTTTATCGACGCTGCTCAAGAAAGAATACGATTTATGATTTTACCATGACACGGATATATTCCAATAATAACAGACCCCCCTCAATGTACTGAGAGAGGTCTGCTGTTCTGGTAACCAAACTGTTCTACTGCCTTATTGAATTTCGTATAATGTAGGTAAAATAAGCCGACCATGCAACCGTAACCAGTGCGCTGGCAACTACGAAGACTATTATTGTAGCTTTTAATAACTCCGACCACTCACCTGCAGGCACCATGCCTGTTAACCACCTCGCCACGAAGATACATAGGACTGTCAGACCAGCGGTTACCAGAACAGGGATAAAGACGCGCAGGAATCTCATGTATTACTCCCTCCTTCTGAGAGTGTTTATTCCCTTTCGGGATTATCTCCATTCCAGTTATTTGGTAGTAACTTTTTCGGTGGTCTTGCGGGCTCGGGCTTCTCTTACTGCCTGGAAAACTCCACCCAGGTTCAGATACCAGACGAACGCTGCCGGGAAGAGAATTATCGGGATTGCGACCGCTAACGCTATTACAACCTGTCCTTCCATCGTAGTCCTCCTTCTATTATTACCTTTCGGTTATTTTCTCCTGTTATCTAGTGGTTGCTTTTTCCGCTGTCCTGCGGGTCCGGGCTTCCCTAATTGCGTAGAAGACTCCACCAAGGCTCAGATACCAGACGAACGCTGCCGGGAAGAGAATGATTGGGATTGCGATTGCTAGTGCTAATACAACCTGTCCTTCCATCGTAGTCCTCCTTTTCTTTTTCCTCTCCTTCTTCCACCCCTCTCCTTTTTCCACTTTTATCGTAACACCGCGCCCGAACCCTGACTTCTGCAGTTCTACTGATTCTGTTATCTACTAAACGCCTAAGTTTCAACCCGACAGCGTCCTTATCAGCTTAAGAAAAAACCTTGTTTATACGCAGATTTACTTATAAACATATTGCGCCCATAACACTATTTAAAAAATTTTAGCTTCAGATATATTGAAATTTGTCATAATGTCACGTATAATTAGAAGATGAAAGGGGGCAGGTGGTTGGTCAAACAATTGATTAATGACTTGTCTCTGAGCGAACGAATATTGGCGGGTTAGAGCTTAAATTTCCCGCTTTGAAATACCAGCAGCAGGAAAAAACGAATAAAAGTACCGGTGGCATAGATTTAGGTAGTGGAATTTCTTCGATTGGTTCTTTTGCACCGGACATTCAGTAAGTGACCAAAGCG
>CAYHBE010000232.1:0-3500 GCA_964354765.1 uncultured Dehalococcoidales bacterium
GCTTTATCCGCCATTTTTCACCTTTTGTCCTCTTTTTATCTTATGCCTTTTTTACATCGACCAGGAAGGCTTTGTATTCAGGTATCATGGTATTTGCATCGCCTACACTTGGCGTTAAAATGTTTGCACTATCGCCGGTCGAAAGCCCCGTGTATCCCCAATGCCAGACCATCCCGACCTGGTGTACTATTTTCCCGTTAAGTTGGAACGGCTTGAACCGCTTGGTGACTAGTGCCACCATTGTCACCGAACCGCGTTTTGATTCCACAATCACTTTATCACCGTTAGCAATACCCTTATCGGAGGCGAGTTCCTCACTCATTTCAACGAAAGGTTCGGGTTGCATCTCCACCAACCACGGCAGGTTCCGCGTCATTTGTCCTGCTTGCCAATGCTCAACAACACGATAGGTGGTTGCCGCGATAGGGAATTGGTCTGGAGTGCCTTTCTCCTCGGGTCTCCATATTTTGAAGATAGGATTGCTCTGTTGTTTTGATGCCTCGTTTGTTACCGGACTTTCCCACGGTTCATAAGCCTCCGGGAAAGGACCTTCTGCCATGCCTGGACCGAAAAGCTTTGCTTGGCCATCAGGCACCATAATAAATGGTAGAACGCCGGTTTCAGCTGATTGTGGTGGAGCAGCATTGTCAGCTATATCTCCATCCCAACCACCAGCGGCACCCTTAGCAGGATTCCACTTGATGACAGGATGCTTAGTATCGAAGGGATTACCATCCAGGTCGACCGAAGCACGATTGTAAATGATACGGCGGTTTAGAGGCCAGCACCATGACCATTCGGGGAAGAGACCTATGTTGAAAGTATCAGGTGTTAACTTGCGCCGGGCAGCCATATTACCTGCCTCGGTGTAACTGCCGGAATACAGCCAGTTTCCGCAAGACGTTGTACCGTCATCTTTAAGACCAACGAAGTTAGCAACGAGCTTACCGGTGGTCAAATCGTAACCATTTATTTCCTTGGCAACAGTATGAGGACTCGGTATGTCGCCATAATTCCATGCCATATCGGTGATAGCGCCGGCTACCGGGCCACCTTCCTTCCCATACAACTCGCGGAGCTCGATCATGAGTTTATTCGCTATCCAGAGGTCGTCCTCAGCTTCTCCGGGACCATTGGCTGCTTTGTAGCGCCACTGCATCCAGCGGCTTGAATTGCTGACGCTCCCTTCTTTCTCATAAGAAGCAAGAGCGGGTAGAACAAAGACCTCGGTTTTAATATTTTTAGGGTCTACACCTGGTCGCTGCCAGAAATCCATCGTTTCCGTCTTCCACAGGTCTATACCCACTAGCCACTCGAGATTTTCCAGCGCTTTTCGTTCTAGATTGGAGTTCGGACCGCCAACTGCCGGGTTCTGACCCCAGCACATAAGTCCTTTGATTGTGCCTGCTGCCATAGCTTCGAACAGGGCGATGAAAGAGTAATTTTTAGCGCTGTCCAGCTTGGGCAGATAGTTAAACGCAAACTCATTCCCTTTAGTTGCGGCATCGCCGTACCACGCTTTAAGTAGACTCACCACG
The DNA here is from genome assembly GCA_964354765.1 of uncultured Dehalococcoidales bacterium. Lineage (GTDB taxonomy): Bacteria > Chloroflexota > Dehalococcoidia > Dehalococcoidales > Fen-1064 > JAURWL01. Next base: position 1,539 of record CAYHBE010000232.1, read on the forward strand.
TACTTAGGTGTGTTCTTCCACCAGTTGAGGCTTTTTGGCATGTTGGTTTTAGGAGTTATTCTCTCAAGGTACTTTGCCAGGGTGGTGTCGCTGTCGACTACATTCTTGAGGTACCCTGTGAGGATGTGATAAAGCAGTCCATAATCGGTAGAGCCTTGGACGTTAGACTCACCTCTCATGGCGTTAATGCCTCCTCCGGCGACCCCCATGTTCGCAAGCAGTGTTTGAAGAATGGAGTAAGCCCGGATGTTCTCCGCGCCATTAGTGTGTTGGGTAGTACCCATAGCGTACGTAATCGTCCCTGCTTTACCGGTTTTACCTGTTTCAGCGTAAGCCTTACATATCTCCAGGAATTTATCCGTTGGTGTACCACAAATGACATTAACCTTTTCCGGGGTGTAGCGGGCAACATGCTTCTTCAGCAATTGGAAAACACAGTTCGGATCTTTTAGTGTTTTATCTTGTTTTGGTATGCCCTTCTCATCTAGCTGGTAAGTCCAGGTGGACTTATCGTATTTGCGCTTGGCGCCATCGGTTTCATTCAATCCACCGGCATATCCTGAAAATAATCCATCGAGTTCAACCGGTCCCTTAAAGTTCGGGTTTATGAGATAGGAAGCGTTGGTGTATTCACGGATGTATAGCATGTTATAGTTATTTGGATTTTTTTCAATGTCCTGGATAATATAATTTATCATCCCATCAATGAAGGCAACGTCAGTCCCAGAACGAAGTGGTGCATATAGGTCTGCCTTCGTCCCTGTCCTGGTCAGTCGAGGGTCGACAACAATAAGTTTCGCACCCAGTTCCTTAGCTTTCATAATCCACCGAAAAGCTGCTGGGTGACCCTCTGCAGGATTGGCGCCCATTGCTAGAATGCAATCAGCATTAGCGATATCTCCCCAGTGATTGGTCATTGCGCCCCGACCGAAACTCTCCGCCAAACTGGCGACAGTGGGGCTATGTCATATACGGGCTTGATGCTCGATATACACCAGACCAAGTCCGCGCATCATCTTGCTTAGAAGGTAACATTCTTCATTGTCGAGGGCAGCACCACCCAGATGGGCAATGGCTTCCGTGCGATTAACGATATTACCTTTGCTATCTTTTTCGGTGAAGTTGGCATCGCGGGTCTTTTTGATGCGGTTAGCGATTTCAGTGATTGCCCAGTCCCAGGTCTTTTCTTCATACTGAGTTGAGTTAGGGGCACGATAAAGTACTTTAGAAAGACGCCATGGATTATCAGCCCCGACCTGATGAAGCGCAGCCCCTTTAGCGCAAGCTCCTCCACTATTAATGGGATGGTCAGGATCACCTTCGACGTTCAGCACTTTTCCTTCCACTGAATCGATGACGAAACCACATCCTACCCCGCAATATGGGCATATTGATGTAGTTTCACCAATCTTCTTTTTTAAAGGAAGTGCTTGTGGTGGACTGGCCAGGGCTTTGCCTGGCTTAACTGCCCCGAGAAGGAACGCACCACCGACGCCCAGTCCCGAGGCTTTAAGGAAATCTCTTCGGCTTAGTTCCATAATACCTCCCTCAAAGATATTGATCTTGTTTTATATTATTCCAGTCCGGTTGCTGTTCAGCCGGTTATTAGCTCAGTTTGCATAAGCGCCGTTATAAATAAACCTGATATCCTTGTTTCCACAAAGCATATCAGGCTTGTCAGGATAGAATTATTTTATCACCTTGAGTAACTTTATTATTCAAAATTAGAGTGTTATTTTGCTAGAAGTAAGTCAAATTTTCCAAGTTTCTAGGTTGTTTCTTTTAATAGAATTAAATAAATGTTATCACTACCATGAGAGTAGTGTCAACCCAAACGAGCATACTTATTTTGGCGTATGATACCCAAAGTCGACAATTATTTTTGACAAGCGTGACTGGATAAGGTTAGAATGATTCTGTCTCGCGGGAGTAACTCAGCTGGCAGAGTACTTGCCTTCCAAG
>CAYHBE010000233.1:0-2103 GCA_964354765.1 uncultured Dehalococcoidales bacterium
TTCATTGAGATATATTCCAGCCAGAACGCCTATTGGTAAGGTAAAAACCAAGGTGCCAACCATTAGATAAATAGTGCCTACGATAGCCGGTAAAATACCCCCCGCTTTACCAGCCTGCGAGGGAAATTGCGTCAAGAAATCCCAGCTAATGGCACTACCGCCTTTTATAAAGGTGTAGATAATAATAAACAGGACCGGTAGTATTGTAAGAAAAGTGGCTAATCCGAGAAAAACAAAGGCAGTACGCTCTGATATTTTACGTGTCATCTTGGCTTTTATTACTGCAAGCAATATCACCACGATGCTGGCAACCAGGTAAACGAGAAAGGCGATATATACTGCTACTGGAGTTTCACCTGTTATTTCCATCTCTATCTTGCAAACTTCCTTTTCTGTCGCTCCAGCACCTTATCGGCAAGAAAGTTGACTGCTAGAGTTAAAATAAATAAGATCAGACCGATAGCAAATAATGCCTGATACTGTAGACCACCGCGTACAGCATTACCGATACCAGAAGCAATTGCAGTTGTCATAGTTGTCATTGGGTCAGTAGGTGAAACCGGTATTGCCAGGGCACCTCCCGCCACCATCAGCACCGTCATCGTCTCTCCAATAGCTCTGCCCACCCCCAACATAATGGCAGCGGCAATTCCTGAGAGAGCGGATGGAAGACAAATATGTCTAATTGTCTCCCACCTAGTTGCACCGAGCGCATAAGAAGCTTCTTTGAACTCTTTAGGTACAGCGTGTAATGCATCTTCAGAGACACTTACAATTATAGGAAGGCTCATCAGAGAGAGCATTATTGCGGCAGTCAGACCGCATAGACCGGTGTTCAGATTAAACAAGCTCTGCACCATGGGAGAAAGGAGTGCGAGTCCGATAAATCCCATCATCACCGAAGGCAATCCTGCCATTATCTCAATTATCGGTTTAATAATGTTATTGATTCTGGGTGAAGCTACCTCCGATAGAAACGCCGCACAAGCAACCCCAATTGGTACAGAGATTATTGTAGCAATCAGGGTAATCCATAACGTAGATACGAGAAAGGGTAATATACCAAAGGTAGGTGGGTCAGATACCGGATACCATCTGTTACCGAATAAAAAATCCCAGGGATTAGTGTAAGCAAATACAGGCAGTCCCTCTTTGAATAGTGTGACGATAATGCCAAGTAGGATTACAATGGAAAGAAATCCGGCTAGAGAAATCCACCCTTCTATAAATTTCTCCCCAAGCCGAAGCCGCCGCCTCAGGCTTCCTTGTTTTACCTGATCGGCGGCAGTGATAACTCCTGGTTTCAATATCGCCATTATTTTATTCTGTTCCAAGACTTACCTTTTGATTACTTAGCTAATGGGACGAAACCTGCATTAAGCACTTCCTGTTGACCGACCGCGGATAGACAGTAGTCAATGTAGGCTTTAATAACACCTGTCGGTACGCTATTAGTATAGTATAACAGCGGACGTGAAATCGGATACGTCCCATCAAGAGATGTTGCCACACTTGGTTTCACTGCAATATCACTTGCTGTCTTCTTTATCGCGATAGTTTTAACAGTATTGTTAACATAGCCCAAACCGGCGAAGAAGATGGCTTTCGGATTGCTGGCTACCTGTGTTACACCTTCCTCAGTAGAAGGTAGAAATAAAACGTTTTGTCCATATTCCAGTGTCTTATCTGCTTTTGAGAGACCTGCCATTTGCACAACATGCTCCTTGAAGAATACATGCGTACCTGAGTTGGTATCCCTGGAAAACACAACAATCGGAGCGTCAATACCGCCAACCTCTTTCCAGTTGGTTATTTTGTTTGTGTAGATTGCCGAGAGCTGAGCTATTGTTAGTTCTGATACTGTATTTGAAGGGTGTATGACTACCGAAAGAGCATCACTGGCTACCTGAATTTCGTAAGGATTCACTCCCTTGGCTTTAGCTTGATCTATCTCTTTCGAAGTTATCAAGCGAGAAGACTGGCAGATATCAGTAGTTCCATCGATGAGAGCCGCAATACCTGCCCCAGAGCCTGGACCGCTTACCGCTATGCTTACTTTCTGATTCTGTTCCATAAAGTATTCAGCCCATATAGAGCTCAGTG
>CAYHBE010000233.1:2113-3499 GCA_964354765.1 uncultured Dehalococcoidales bacterium
GCTCAGTGGAGTTACCGGGTTTGAGCCGATAATTTTGATGGAACCTGACAGAGTTGAGTCTGTCGATTTTGTTGGACCGCTGCACGCTGAAAGAAAAAGCGCTGCTAGCAGAGTTACCGCGAGAGGTATAAGCCATTTTTTATACGATTTACCAAACAATTCGATCTCCTAATATTTTTCTTTTCGTTTATTCATTAACTGCCGCAATTGTTTCTAAAAACTCTACGGCAAGGTGTTCTCCCTGTAGTGCTCCAGGGGTGTCGATGATGCAATGTATAACTGCTTCTGCTGCAGCTAAATTGGTTGCCAGCGGAATATTGTGGACATCACAAACCCTCAGTAGTGCTGATACATCCGGTTCGTGAGGATGTGCGGTTAAGGCATCTCTCAGAAAGATAACCGCATCTACAGTATTGTTAGCTACTAAAGCTCCAACCTGTTGGTCTCCGCCAAGGGGACCGCTTTGCAGAAGTTGTACTACTAAACCAGTACGTTCGTGAACAAGTCGACCGGTATTCTTGGTAGCTATCATAATAAAGTCGCCCAATTCGGTTTTATGAGCCTTAATGAAAGCTACCATATCGTCTTTTTTCGCATCGTGAGCAATCAAGGCTATGGTATGTTTTCTCACTTTCTTTTCTTAACCTCCTTACTATTATCATCATAAGAGGTGCAGATTAAGCTTCGTTTAACAATTTGTTAAAAGTAAGTTAAATCATCGCAATTCCGTGACCAGTTTTTCTACCCTGGCTTTAATTTCGTCACGAATGCGCCGCACTTCTTCTATCGGTTTATCCGCAGGATCATCCAAACCCCAGTCTTCAGTTGGCAGGAAACCCGCCGGGCAAGTCTCTTCTACCCCACAACCCATCGTAATCATCCGGTCAAATTGCTCGACTAATTCAAGTGTTAGCAATTTAGGAATTTCGCGACTTATATCGATGCCAACTTCGCGCATCACCTGGACAACGACGGGATTAACTTGCTTTGCCGGTTTCGTACCGGCAGAATCAGCAATTCCTTTGTTTTTTACCAGTGCATTGAAGAAAGCCTTTGCTATCTGGCTTCTGCCTGAGTTGTGGACACAAACGAAAAGCACCTTTACCATGGTTACATTATGGAGTGACTGAATTAAAGATAGTTTAAAGAAATGTTAAATTCTTGTTAAATCTTTGAATTCAAGGGGATGGTAAAGCTGAAAGTAGAGCCTTTGCCTTCTTCACTCTGAGCCCATATTTTACCACCGTGGACTTCGATTGTGTGTTTAGCTATTGCTAAGCCGAGTCCACTGCCGCGGTTAGTCCGCGATTTATCGGCTTTATAGAAACGTTCAAAGACACGGGGTAAATCATCTGTTGGAATACCGATACCGGTATCAATTACTTG
>CAYHBE010000234.1:0-3456 GCA_964354765.1 uncultured Dehalococcoidales bacterium
TGAAATATTCATAGCATCGAGGATAAATTTTCCAAAGAAAAGAAAAATTAGACCGACCAGCGACGCCGTTATCATAGCAACGTGAATCATGCGGTGACGTGCTACGTGGGTCATCCCTTCGCCGATAGAGAGCACAATAGGCAGATTACCCAGCGTATCGATGACGATAAACAGGGGAATAAAGGTTAATACAAAATCTTGCCAGAATGCCTTCATTTGACCAGACCAACGTTAATTAATTCTTTTTACCATTATGACTTTACCGTCACCGATCTCATAGAAATCGGGGATGACGGCGATTTCTGCATAACCCTGGGCAGCGTGAAACCGTCTGGTCTTATTATAATCTGCTTTGGACGAGGTCTCAATTACCGCCAATCGACCGTGAAGCTCTTTTATCTTGTTTTCCGCCTCTTTCATCAAGGCAGCGCCAATCCCTTGACCCTGGAGTGAACGGTTGACTGCAATCCAATAAATGTCCCACGTGCCAACTGTCAGGGGAGTTTCGCCATAACAAATATAGCCGGATACTTTGCTGCCTGTCTCAGCCACAAGGATATGGTAACCTGATTCAGGATCGGATAAATAAGCGTCTATTAGTTCTTCAGCAACCGCAACTTCATGGGGAAGGAATTCTGGCGTACAGCTCAAAATTGCCATCACCGGTGGTTTGTCGGACTGGTGCATCGGACGGATTTTGGTTGTATTCATAAACACGTTCGAGAGCAAGGATAATTATTTTATCTATAAATTCAGTATACGTCATCCCGGTCGCTTCTGCATGACGCGCAGTTCCGTTGCCCGGGGTAATATCAGGATTAGGATTTACCTCTATAACATGGAAATCGCCTTTGCTGTCCATTCTTAGATCGATGCGCGCATAACCCCGGCAGTCGAATAGACGAAAGGTATCCAGCACAATGTGTCCGATTCGACGTTTTTGCGTGGCATTAATATGCGCTGGGCATACCGGCTTGGTACCTATGAAGTAGACGCTGTTTTCCTCCCACTTTGCAGAAAATGTCAGCAAGCGAGGTAGATTTGGAGGCAGGTCATATACAATCTCAGAGATATTGAGCACTACAGGATTGATGTTGCCAATACCGGTAGAATTAAATTCACGACCTTCGATGAATTCTTCGACGAGAGCATTACCGCCAAAAGTGCGGCTTATAAATTCAACCTGTTTCTGCAAGGCTTCAATATCGCTGACTACACTTGCTTCAGACAACCCATGGCTCGCATCCTCGCTTCTGGGCTTAATGATACACGGAAAGTTCAACTTAAACTCATGGAGCGTATCAGGAGTAAGCACCTGGTAGTCAGGTGTCTTGATCCCCGCTGACTTGAGCATGTCTTTGGCTTTTGCCTTATCGAGTGCCAGCCGGAGGGCTTTAGCTGGACAACCTGTATAGGGTATTCCTAGTTCTTCAGCTGCTTCAGGTAGGAGAGCTTCCGTCTCAGAATTATCATCGAAACCTTCAAATAGATTAAAAATGAGATTAGCGTTTAAAGAAGCAAGTTTTGATTTAAGTTCGCTTGCCGGAGGTGACAGTGGCAATAAAACAACCTCGTATTCGAGTTCATTCAGGGCTTTTTCTACCGCATAAACTGCATCGAGGACGCCGATTACTGCGATCGCTTCATTCATTGCGCCGAAGCGGGCAGTCTCAGGATGATTGTAGGTAATAGCTATCCGTGGACCCATAGCGGATACCTCTTCAGAGCAGCATTAAAGACGGCAATAATAAGACCTTCATGGCTCCATCCCATTTTCAGCGCCATGATGATTAAATCGCTGTAATCGCCCAATCCCGGTAAAGGATTTATCTCAAGCATATAAGGTATGCCGTCTTTGCTAATTCTAAAGTCGATCCGCGCAAAGTCCCGACAGCCCAGTATGTTGTATGTTTTAACACTGGACTCTACTATGGCTTTCCTCACCTCTTCATTGAGATTTGCCGGGACTTCATAATCCACAAGGTTTCGCCAATCTCGTTTAACTTCGACGGAGTAGACAAACCTATCCCTCTGCTTCCGGGGTATAATACGCATCATTCCGACTATTTCCGTTTGAGGCGGATTCCCAATGATCCCGACCGTCACTTCATCACCGTCAATAAAAGCTTCCACGAGAACCGGCTGCTTGTATTCCCTGAGTATTTCTCCTACTGTTTTGATAGCTTGTATGCTGTTATCTACCAGAGATTTCTCATGCACGCCCTTACTCGAACCTTCGTAAGCAGGTTTGATAATTGCAGGGAATTGGAAATTAGTCCAATCTGTTTCATCCAATTCTCTATCATTTGTAATGACTTGCCATTGCGGAGTTGGTATTCCTTCGAGGGCTGCCAGCCTCTTCGTAAGGGGTTTATCGAGGCAGATAGCAAGGCATTCAGGATCAGAACCAGTATAAGGGATATCTAGCATTTCCAGAATAGCGGGTACCTGGGATTCTCGACTCCTGTAAGTACCCCGCCCTTCTGAAATATTAAACACTATATCTACTTTTTCTTGTAGAATGTTCCGGATGAACTCTGCGCCTCCACCGAGGTCTATAAATGTATGACCTGCTCCTTCTAAAGCTCTACGGATATAGCCGATCGTCGCCGGAGAGTCATATTCCTCTAAAGCGTCATCAGGGAAGGCGCCGGGTGTCTGTACCGACTCCTTAAGGTCGTAGGCTATTCCGACCCGCATTATGAACTCCCACTTTTACCGGTTGTTTTGGAGCATCGGTTGTTGAAGCAGTTTTTGCATCAGTACTAATGCTCATCTCCAATTGTGTTGCCCCCGGATTTCGGTAACGGAAAAGATGACCCTGGTAGTTCCTGATTATCATCTCGGTTCCAGTTTTAGCCAGGACATAATCAGGCTGTAGTGGCACTTTACCGCCACCATCCGGAAGGTCGATAACAAAAGCAGGGATAGCCAGACCTGATGTATGACCGCGCATGCCCTCGATGATTCTTATACCAGTCTCTATAGGTGTGCGTAAGTGCTCGGTACCCTGTACTTCATCGCATTGGAAAAGGTAATACGGTCGAACCTTGATTTTCAAAAGAGCCTGGCTCAACTTCAATTGCGTTTCAACTGAGTCATTGATACCGCGCAGTAAAACTGTCTGATTATTGACAGGGACTCCAGCCCGGACAAGTCTATCGACTGCTTTTGCCGATTCGTCAGTGATTTCGTTGAAGTGATTAAAGTGAGTATTCAGCCATATTGGGCCGTGTTTTGATAGCATGTTGCACAGCTCATCGTCGATACGCTGTGGTAAAACCACTGGGTATCGTGTCCCGATACGGATGATTTCGACATGCTCGATTTGTCTAATTTTTAAAAGGATACTCTCCAATCTCCTGGTCGAGAGCGTAAGCGGATCGCCGCCGGAGAGGAGGACGTCCCTGACGTTTTTGTTATGCTGAATATAGTTCAGCATTTTGTCGATTTCTT
>CAYHBE010000235.1:0-3454 GCA_964354765.1 uncultured Dehalococcoidales bacterium
GTTCGGAAACGCGGACAGAACCGTAGCGGCATACTCTACCCAGGTCATTTCGCTCCAGGTCAACGATCATCATATTTTCTGCATGGTCTTTAATGCTTGCAAGCAGTTCACGCGCATTTCTGGTGTCCTCGTGAGAAGTCTTACCACGACGCACCGTTCCTTTGATGGGGCGTGTCTCCACGCAATCACCCTTGACTCTCAGGAACCGTTCGGGAGAAGCGCTGACAATAGTCACTCCATTAAAACCAAGATAAGAAGCGAACGGTGCCGGATTAATGGCACGCAGCCGGAGGTATAACTCCCAGGGTGATGTAGTAAGATGTGTCTCGAACCGCTGCGATATATTTACCTCGAAAATATCACCGTCGATGATATACTGTCGCGCACGTGCCACGGCTTTCACATAATCTTGATGAGTGAAATTCCCTTTCAATTCGGAATTACCGACAGCATTATTATTTGCCGCAGATACTACCGAACTGAGAGAAGTCAAAGCCAACTTTTCTTTGAACTCGTTTAGACGCTCCTGGGCATGCCTTAACCGGTGCGACTCTTCCTGCTCCGGAAACCCGGTAGATACAATATAAGTTTTTTTCAGTAGATTATCGTAAGCAAGTACGAGGTCGTAGAAACCGAAATAGCTTTCCGGAAGATTCAGGTCGTCAACCGCAGTCTTTGGCAAACGCTCGATGAAATGGCAGAGGTCATAACTTAAATAGCCGACAGCTCCTCCGACAAAAGGGATTGGTGCATCTGTCACATCGAGATGGTACTTTTCCAGGTATTCGCCGAGGATATCAAAGGGATTACCTGTTATTCCAGACGGGATTCCCTCTTCAACAATATTAACTTTCCTGCCGTGGCTGCTCATCACCAGGAACGGATTCGACCCCATAAAGGAATAACGCCCAAGTTTTTGCGGATCCATGGAGCTATCTAAGAAAAAACAATGAGTTTCATGGCGGAAAAGATCAAAGAGATCAAGCGGAGATAACTCAGTGCAAATTTCCTCGATCAGCGACCGGCGAGTATTATTGACCATAATCTATAGGTTATGTTGGAAATGAGTTAAAAGTCAACTGAATTTCAGGATTTTCGGCAGAAGAAAAATACTCGCCGCATGTTTGATGTTAATGGTTGTAAGCCGACCTGTGTATCAATACCGAAGACCTCGACTTCTTTAAATCCGACGGACTTGAGAGCTGACTTAATCCTCGAAGGAGCGTGGCATTTCTGGTATATCTTAACGTCATTTCGGTACCAATTGCCTTCGGTATACCTGAAAATGGTAGCATCAAAAGTAGCTATCCGCCTTCTCGTGTTATATGTATTTTCCACCACGCAAACGTGGTCTTCTTCTACAATAGTGAAGTGAGAGCCACTCCATTCGTAGAGGTAGCCGGGTTCAGTATTCAAGTCGCAGAGAAACAGTCCGCCTGCATAAAGCGCTTCGTATACATGACTGAAAACTGACGTAAGGTCTTTCAGCGTCATTATATGGTTCAGACTATCAAAAACGGAAACCGCCGCGTGGAATTTATTCGGTAATGTAAAGCTGCGAGCATCCTGCTGAATCAATTTCACCTTCGGAGCATTTTCACGGGCATATTTAAGCATCGAAGACGAACCATCGATACCAATGACGCGGTATCCCAGTGCAGAGATCTTCTGTGAAAGCTGCGCGGTACCGCAGCACAGATCAAGGATACGGGCATTTTTCTTGAGCCTGCTGAGTATTAAGTTGTCAATAATAGGGAGAATCGTAGGTAGAAAAGAATTACCCCAGTGCTTGTTGTATATCCAGGCAAAAGGGTCATACGCTTCAGGTTGGGTCTTCATTTTACTGATTTCAAGAATTCTTCTTCGGAAATATCCAATTGCGCGAGGATATCAAGTAAAAGATATCGGCTGAACGTTTTGGCAGGATGTATTGGAATTGAAGCTCGTCTACAATCTGTATGATGAAAAGTTGCATGGCTGCCTTTTTGGCGGACTTTTTGGAAACCAAGCTTTTGGAGACCTTTAATAATGTCCCTGACTTTCATAGGGGGAATTTTGGTCATAACGCAACTTTAATTTTTTTTACTACAATTTCACGTGGTATTTCTTCCCCACGTTCTTTACGATATTCAAGAGATACTTCTATTGCTTCTTTGATATTATCAAGACATTCTTCGTAGGTTTCACCTTGTGAATGAGCTTCGGGAACTACCGGACAACTTGCGACATACACACCATCCGGAGCTTGTCTTATAACTATTGTGTATTCCATCATCCCCCTCCCTGCGTCTATATTATAACACCTAATTGGCTTTCAGTTACCAGTAATCCGTTTTCAAAATACTCATTTTTTAGTAAAGAGACGGTTGATTTCCGAGCGCAAATACTTCGCCTATCCTTTCTTCAACTTCTCTGTGAGCATCGGTACGATCTTGAAAAGGTCGCCAACAATTCCATACGTTGCTACCTGGAAGATCGGCGCATCCGGATCATCGTTAATCGCAATGATACAGTCGGCGGTCTGCATACCCGCCAGGTGCTGCACTGCACCAGATATTCCGACTGCAAAATAAAGCTTTGGGCACACCGTCTTACCTGTTTGCCCAACCTGGTGCGGATAGGAAATCCAACCTTCATCCACCGGCGGGCGTGATGATCCAACCGCTGCACCCAATGCTGTCGCCAGGTCTCGAATTAACTGGAAATTCTCAGGTTTACCCAGTCCGCGGCCGCCAGAAACGATTATATCCGCATCCTCTAGCTTAACCTTCTCCGAAATATCCTGCACAAAGTTTACCAGTTTAGTTTTTGACACCACGGGGTGGTATTCCAGCTTTATTATCTTTCCTTCCTGAGGAATATCATGTTCATTGCGTCTAAAAACACGCGGTCGAACAGTTGCCATCTGCGGTCTTTTCATCGGGCAGATAATGGTCGCCATGATATTCCCGCCAAACGTAGGGCGCGTTTGCAATAGCAGGTTCGTTTCAGGATCGATATCCAACCCGGTGCAGTCGGCAGTCAACCCGGTATTAAGTTTTGCGGCGACTCTCGGGAAAAACGAGCGACCGAATGGAGTCGCGCCAGCGAGGACAATCTCCGGTTTATATTCTGTGATGAGCCTGGTGAGTTCCGCGACGTATGGGTCTTCGGTCTGGTTATCAAGCGCGGGATCATCTACAGAATAGATTTTATTAGCCCCGTAGGCGCTCAGTCCATCCAGGTTTTTAACTCCATATCCAATACAAACAGCCGACAATTCGGTTTTTAGTTTATCAGCGAGTTCACTTCCCTTGGATAGCAACTCGTACGCAACATTTTTTATTTCACCGCGATGCTGTTCGGCAAAGACCCATACTCCGTGATAATCATCACTTGCGGCACGAACGACGGCTTTTTCTATTTCAATCGCCTCAAAGGCACAGGCATCTTTGCAGTCACCTCAAAGATTGCA
>CAYHBE010000236.1:0-2106 GCA_964354765.1 uncultured Dehalococcoidales bacterium
CATCGCGCGGAAGCGCGGCCGAGAGCGGAAAGGCCGGGGACTTCGGCGGTCCGCCCTCCGCGTCATCCGTGTCCCTCGCCTCCTCGGAATCCGTCGGGTTCGAGCCGCCGGGCTTCCGGACCGGCCCCGGCGTCGGCAGCAACAGCTGGGCCGTTTCAGGCGAGCGCACACGCAGCGGCTTCCCCATTCTCTGCAACGACATGCACCTGGCCTTGTCCCTCCCCGCCATCTGGTACGAGGTCCAACTCTCCGCCCCCGGCGTCAACGTCCGGGGCGTCGCCTTCCCCGGCGCGCCGCTGGTCATCGCCGGCTACAACGAGTCCGCCGCCTGGGGCTTCACCAACGGCACCGACGACGTCATCGACTGGTACGACATCACATTCAAGGACGACACCCGGGCCGAGTACCTTCACGGCGGAGAGTGGCGGAAGACGACCACCCGCGAGGAGAGGATCAAGGTCAGGGGCGGGGCGACCGTGGTCGACCGGGTCGTTTACACCCACCACGGCCCGGTCGTCCGTCCGAAGGACGAGCCGTCCGTCGCCCCCGCCAGCATCCCGGAGGAAGCGGCCCTGCGCTGGCTGGCCCACGACGCCTCGAACGAATTCGCCACGCTCTACGCGCTCAACAGGGCCGGAACATATGCCGAGTATACCGAGGCCCTCAAGACGTGGGACTGCCCCTCCCAGAACATCATCTACGCCGACCGCGAGGGGACGATCGCCATCTGGCATAACGGAAAATTCCCCCTGCGCTGGAAGGGACAGGGGCGCTATGTCCTCGACGGCGCCGAACCGGGGGACGAATGGAAGGGCTGGGTGCCGCGCGGCCACGTCCCCCATGTCAAGAACCCGGACAGGGGCTTTGTCAGCTCGGCGAACCAGTTGCCGACTGGCCCTGGCTATCCCTATTACATCGGATGGGATTACGTCTCGTTCGAACGGGCCGGGCGCATCAACGAAATCCTCGCGGCCGCCCTGGACGTCACGCCCGCGGACATGGTCCGGATGCAGGCCGACGTTCTCGACGTCCGGGCCCGGGCCGTTCTGCCGCGCCTGCTCGACATCATCAAAGATGTGCCCACGACGGATTCCGAGAGAAGGAGCTTTGAAGAGCTGAAGGGCTGGAACTTCGAGTCCCGGGCCGCCCTCATCGCCCCGACGATTTTCCAGGAGTTCTGGATCGCGCTCAACCGGCTGACATGGGCCGACGAGAAAAGGGGGGATATGCCAAGGATGCCTTGGCCTGCCAGCCAGGTCATGATCGAGCTCGTCATGAACAGCCCGGACGCGGAGTACTTCGACGACAGGACGACACCGGGGACGGAAACGCTGGCAACGGTCGCCGCGGCGGCCTTCCGGGCCGCTATTCAGAGCCTGGAAAAGCGTCTGGGCCCGTCCGGCGAGGCCTGGATGTGGGGCATCGTCAAGGGCACTAGCCTCGGCCATCTCGGCCAAATCCCGGGATTCGGCCGAGAAAGGCTGCCGGCGGACGGCGTCGGTCATGCCATCAACGCGATCGACTCGGCCTGGGCGCCGTCCTGGCGGATGGTCGTTGAGCTGGGGCCCGAGGTCAAGGCCTGGGGGATCTATCCGGGCGGCCAGTCGGGCAATCCCGGCTCGCGGTTCTACGACGATTTCATCGACGACTGGGCGGCCGGGAAGCCCTACGAGCTCGTCTTCCTCAAATCGGCGGACGAGCCCAACCCGGCCGTCGTCGGACGGACGGTTATGAGAGGTGGAAAATGACCGCGATCCTTGTCTTGCTGCTGGCCATGCTGGGTCTCCAGCTCCTGACACCGTTCTGGTGGTGGGTCATGATCGTGCCCTTCGCCCACGGCGCGGCCGCGGCGAAGTCGGGGGGAAAGGCCTTCCGGGCGGGCTTTTTCGCGGCCGGCCTGCTCTGGTTCGGGGCAAGCCTCTATCTCTATCTCACCGGCAGCGAGCTCGTCGCCTCGCGTATGGCCGGGATGTTCGGCCTGGGGAAATCCTGGCTGATGATTTTCATCACCGGTCTCATCGCGGCGCTCGCCGCCGCCGTCTCGGGCTATGCGGGGTATGCCGTCCGGAAGCTGTCCAAAACGGCCGGAAAATAGGAGAATCCATG
>CAYHBE010000236.1:2116-3396 GCA_964354765.1 uncultured Dehalococcoidales bacterium
TTCCCGCCGCGGTCACGGTCTGCGACACCGAGGGGCGAATCATCGGGATGAACGACAGGTCGCTCGAAGCGTTCGCGGCCGAGGGCGGGGCGAAGCTCTTGGGGACGGACGTCCTCGACTGCCACCCCGAGCCGTCGCGGTCGAAACTCAAGAACATGATGGCTGAGCGCCTGGCGAACGTCTACACGATCCAAAAGAACGGCAGGAAAAAGCTCATCTACCAGGCGCCCTGGTGCAAGGACGGGGTCTACGCGGGCTTCGTCGAGCTCGCGCTCGAGGTCCCCTGGGAAATGCCCCACTTCAACCGCGATTAGATAAGAGGGGGGCAAGATCCGATCAGTGTTCGTCCAGCTTGAGCGAAAACCTGTATCGGTAGCCCAGGTCTTTCCTAGCGAATTTCATGGCCCCGATGACCTTGATCTCAGGTAGGTTCCACTTGGCGATGCAGGCGTAAATCTCGCGGTACCCCTGCCGCTTGGCGAACCCGATCATTTCGCGATGGAGCTTCTTGGAGATCCCCCGGTTGCGGAAAGGCCTTGAAACGTACGTAATGTGAAGGAAAAACTCGGGCGGCATTCCCCTCGACGAATCGGGCAGGGTATCGTACATGGCGTCGACCTCGGGCGCGCCGAGCGAAGGATATCCCATAAGGTATCCGACGACCCGACCCTCGACGAGCGCCACATAGGTCTGGTACTTGTTCCCCGGCTTGAGATACCGGTTCCGGTAATCCGGCTCGCCCGATATGATCTGGACGCCGGAGAATTTTTCGGCCAGTTCGGATTCCAGTTCCTTGACCAGGGCCAGTACGGCATCCAGGTCTTCGGGCCGATATTCTCTGACGACAACGTCTTGCGTCTCTCCCGCGTTATCGCTATGCATCATCCTGGCCTCATGGCGGACATTCGTCTATAGAGTAGGATGGGGTCAAACCTACCTTTTACTGCAAAAGGTAGGTTTGACCCCATCTTGGTTAAAGCAGCGCGGTGGTGAGCAGGGGCACATAGGTGATGAGCAGGACCGCGACCAATCCCAGGACGAGAAAAATCAAGACGTCCCGGTACACCCGGTGGATCGGCTCGTTGAAACGGTAGGACGCGAGGTAGAGGTTCAGTCCGACGGGCGGGGTGAGATAGCCCAATTCCAGGTTGGCCAGGAAGATGATCCCGAGATGGACGGGATGGATATGGAATAGGTTCCCTAGCGGAATGATCAGAGGGACGACCACCAGGATGGCCGAATAGATGTCCATGAAACAGCCGACGACGAGCAGGGCCAGG
>CAYHBE010000237.1:0-3385 GCA_964354765.1 uncultured Dehalococcoidales bacterium
CGCCCATTGCCAGAGCAGCAACAAAACCGCGAGCATCGGCGATACCACCACCAGCAATAACCGGAATCTTAACTGCATTAACCGCCACTGGTATACGCACAATCGTACCGACTTCTTCCTGTCCGGGGTGACCGGCAGCTTCCATTCCCAGGATAGTGACGGCATCTACACCTGCACGTTCGGCAGTCTGGATATCCTTTGTCCGTGTCGCGCGGTGCATCACAGTCACGCCGGCATTCTTGAGAATTTGCATGTACGGTTCAGGGCTACGTCCGGAGGTCTCGATAATTGTTACGCCTTCATCAATAGCTGTCCGGAAATATTCTTCATAATTTACCGGGCGTGACACAGGAAGCATGGTGATATTAACAGCGAACGGTTTTTTGGTGAGTTTTTGCGTTTGACGGATCGCCTTGGAAAGCTCTTGAACGTTGGGGTAGGAAAGGGATGCCATTATGCCCAGTCCGCCGGCATTGGATACAGCCGATACCAGTTCGGGTCCGGAGATGTAAGCCATTGGTCCTGCGATGATAGGGTATTTGATTCCCAGCAATTCTGTTATTCTCGTTTTCAGCACGCCTTATCTCCTTCTGGATAATAACGACCTATTATGCTACCAGTTAAAGGTGGGTGTCAAATAGTATCATAGCTTTCAGCAATCAGCTAACAGCTTTTAGTTATGAGCCAAGAAAATTGGACTCTTTAACAGGTATTGAACTTGAAAGCTTCTCTAAAGAACAAAGTACGCTTTAATAGCCATCGCTGAGACAATTCCAACAGGTGTATGTGGATTTATCCGCCACCGATTACATATAAGATGTGAATGGTTTCTCTATCTTTGATTGGTTTGTTAAGCTGGTCGGAGTAGACAATTTCGTTAGCCGCGAAAATGCTGACATATGTATGAAGCTCGCCATCCCGGTCAAAAACCATTTTATTAAGTGCAGGATATAGTTTTAGTAGATTGTCCAGACACTCTTTGATGGTCGAGCCGTGAACGATAATAGATTCTTTTTCGTCTGCGTAAGGACGTAGATAAGCTGGTAGGTAAATTGTGATACCCATTTATTTTCTTGCCTTATCTGCGCAATGTTCACAGTCTTTTTTACGGTTGACCGTAAGTTCGGTGAATTTCATATCTAATCCATCGTAGATAAGCAGTCGGTTGGTGAGTAATTTACCTATACCGGTTATTAACTTGATGGCTTCGGTTGCTTGAATGCTGCCGATGACCGCGGGAGTGGTACCCAGCACTGGGAATTTTTGCTGGGGTGGCGTACCTTGATAAAGGCAATGCAAGCAAGCTGATTTTCCAGGGACTACCGTCATAACGCGTCCCTCGAGTCCGTATACTGCGCCATGAATGAAGGGAATTCCAAGCTCCACGGTCGTCTTGTTAATAATGAAGCGGGTCGGGAGGTTATCCAGCGCATCAATAACCACGGTGAAACCGGTAATCAACGTATCTGCGTTCTTACTGGTGATGGTCTCGCTAACCTGCTCGATGTTGATATTTTTATTCAACTGGCTCAGTTTTTCTTGCCCGGATTGAACCTTATCCCGTCCGATATCTTTGTCCCAGTGCAGGACCTGCCGGTTCAAATTACTCAATTCGACTTTGTCATGGTCGATAATGCGGATTGTGCCCACTCCGGCGGCTGCCAGGTAAATAGCTGCCGGTGAACCAAGTCCGCCGCAGCCGGCAATTACTACCTTAGCCTGCTTTAGTTTTTCCTGGCCTTGTTCACCGAAACCGGGTATGGATATCTGGCGGTCATATCGGTTTCGTTCGTAGGGTGTCAACATTGACTGCCTCATTGAGCAAAGAAACGTTTTGCGACCGCGTAGGTTCTGAGGTCTACTGTTTTTATTTTATCGACCACCTTACCCAACGGAACGCTTACTATTCTTGTCCCTCTTAGCGCCGTCATTTCACCGAACTTTTTCTGGCGCAGCAAGTTTGTAGCTTTTACTCCGAATGCGGTCGCCAGGGTGCGGTCATAGGCGACCGGCGATCCGCCTCTCTGAATATAGCCGAGAGTCGATACACGTGTCTCAAGATCAGTCTTTTTTTCGATGATATCGCCGAGTACCTGTGCAACTCCACCGAGACGAGCCACGGGAGTGTCAGGCTGAGTCCCAGCCGCCTCTTGAACAATGGATTTACCAAGTATTTTAGTGCCTTCAGCAACCACAATGATGCTGAATTTAATTCCCATTTTTCTGCGTCTCATTAACCTTTCGCATAGGTCATCTAATTTTTCTTCCGTGATCGGTATTTCGGGAATAAGAATTTCGTCGGCTCCATTTGCCATACCTGCAAAGGTAGCTATCCAACCTGTGTTGCGTCCCATTACCTCCAGCAGCATAACCCGGTGGTGGCTCTCGGCAGTACTCCTGAGCTTGTCGAGTGCTTCGGTCGCTGTTTGAACGGCGGTCTGAAACCCGATAGTAAAATCAGTCCCCGCAACATCGTTATCAATTGTCTTTGGGACTCCAATAACTGGTAAACCTTTTTGCATCATTTTGTAGCCAAGGCTAAGGGAACCTTCACCGCCCATCACTACTATCGCTTCTAGTCTTAATACATGAGCCCGGTCGAGGACTCTCTGTACTCCATTTTCCACTCGAAGAGGACTGATACGTGATGTACCGAGAATAGTGCCGCCTTTATCAATAATCCCCGATGTTCTGATCCCATCTAAAACTTCATCATCGTGCTCTAATAGACCTTCCCAGCCGTTGTGGATTCCGATTACTTCGTAGCCGCTTCGCATCGCAGTTTTGGCGCAAGCCCGGATAGCAGCATTCAGTCCGGGACAATCACCGCCACCTGTCATCATACCGATACGCGGTTTCTTCTCCATACGTGACGCTCCTCAAATGGCCATGTCTTAACAGCAACTTTAGATGGCTGTGGATTATATGTCAAGCACAAGTATAAGAAAATACCTTATAAGTCAAGCTTCGACCTTTGCGATTTGAGTTTTCAGATGAACTAGAAGTGCAGTTCCATCGCGCGAGGTGGGCAGCCTTTAATACAAACCCCGCAGACAATGCACTTTTGGTCTATAAACTTTGTTCTTCTGGTCGTTAATTCAATTTCAAATGCATTTGTCGGGCAAACGGTTAAACAGGCGCCGCAATGCGTGCAGCGCTGTTCGTTCCGAATCACATTTTGACTTAGCGAATCGATTATCACACCAGCCTCCGAGAGGTATTTGATACCTTTATCGTAGTCGTCCTGCTTCCCTTTAAGCTCCAATACCATAAGTCCTTCTTCACCGGCCGTGACCTGAGCTTTCAGGATATTAAATTCTAGGTTGTAATCTTTGATAAGGTGATAGACCAGCGGACGGTCAACCAGCCTCCGTGGAAATCTCAA
>CAYHBE010000238.1:0-3377 GCA_964354765.1 uncultured Dehalococcoidales bacterium
GGAACTCACCAATCTTTACGCACCCGAGCATGTCCTTGTTCTAGTTAAACCGAATACTGCTTACGAAGAACGGCTGATAAACGCCGGCTGCATTGTTTACGGCCAGAAAGCCACTGTGGCGATGAGCGACTACGTTTCAGGTCCTTCACATACCCTGCCGACTGAAGGAACCGCGAGGTTCGGTTCACCGCTAAATGTGACTGATTTTATGAAAATAACAAATCTAAGTAGTGTCGGAGATGCACTAATGAATCTTGCCGGGGAAGCTGCAATTACCATAGCTAAGGCAGAAGGCCTGGATGCGCATGCCCATGCTGTAGAACTGCGATTAAAGAATATAAAAAAACGGTAATGTTCACCTCCATTAAGTGGAGGTGATAATGTGAGGGTGTTCCTGTTCACAATTAATCAATAATGATTCTCCTCGCCCTCCTCAAGGGAGAGGGATGTATTGAATCAAGTTGGTTTAATGAGTAGAAGAGAATTTAAATGGGTATAGAAAAACTAATAAGAAAAGACCTGCTATCCTTCGGAGGATATTCTGCCGCAACCTCTCCGGAAACACTCGACGGAAAGATCCAGGTGGCAGCCATGGATATCATCAAGCTGGATGCAAATGAAAATCCCTACGGCTGTTCTCCTCGAGTCCAAAAAGCGCTGGCTAGATATAAGCAATTTAACATTTATCCTGATGACGGACAGGAACGATTGCGGAAGATGCTGTCAGGATACGCAGGTGTAGACTCGAAGTATATAGTTGCCGGAAGCGGCAGCAACCAGTTGATCGACCTGCTTGTACGCTTGCTGGTGGCGCAAGGTGACGAAGTGATCAATTGCACTCCCACCTTTGGCATTTATAGCTTCAGCACCCGGCTCTGCGGAGGTAAACTTGTCGAAGTTCCGCGACTTAATGATTTCAGTATTGACATCGACAAGGTAAAGTCAGCCATCACCACGAAGACAAGACTTATTTTTGTCGCCAATCCCAATAATCCCACTGCTAATTTAACCAGTGCAAAAGATATTAAAGCTCTTTTAGATACCGGCACTCCCATCGTCGTTGATGAAGCCTATTACGAATTTAGTCGACAAACAGTAATGCCTCTTATTAAGAAATACGATAACCTCATTGTGCTCAGAACATTCAGTAAGTGGGCAGGTCTGGCAGGTTTGCGCGTAGGTTACGGAATATTTCCACCGGCTGTCGCTGATTTCATACTGCGCATCAAAATACCTTATAACGTCAACGTTGCAGCGTTGGTGGCCGTTGAAGAATCTCTGAAAGACATCAACTACCTAATGGCTAGTGTTGATAAAATTATTAACGAGCGGGAACGACTTTTTAAAGAATTGAGTAATTTTAAATGGCTCGAGCCTTATCCTTCGAAAGCCAATTTCATCCTTTGTGATGTTCTTACGGGTAGTGCCAAAGACTTATTCCAGCAACTGCAATCGAAAGGAATACTGATACGTTACTTCGACCAGGCGAGGGTGAAAGATTGCATTCGCATAAGCGTTGGAAAACCGGAGCACACGGATGCCCTCATTAAAGCACTCCGTCAAATAGGAGGAAAGTAAAATGGCAAAACGGATTTCAACCATCAAGCGCCAGACAAAAGAAACCAACATCATTTTGAAACTGGGACTAGATGGCAGCGGGGATTACAATATTAAAACGAGTATCAAAATGCTCGACCACCTTATTTCACAGACAGCGATACATGGGCGGATAGACCTGGATATCAAAGCTTCGGGTGATGATGAACATCATGTGTCTGAAGATATCGCCATTTGTATGGGAAAAGCGTTGAATGAAGCGCTTGGTGAAAAGGTTGGCATTACGCGCATGGGCGATGCTACCGTACCGATGGACGATGCGCTGGCAATGGTCGCGCTTGACTTGAGCGGACGCGGTTATTGTGTGCTGGACCTTCCGTTCAACAAAAACGATATGCGCGGATTCCAGACCGACCTTATCCGGCATTTCCTTGAGGCATTTGCAACTGAAGCCAAGATTAACTTGCATGGCAGTATAGTCTATGGCAAAAACGACCATCATAAGGCGGAAGCGCTGTTTAAGGCGCTTGGGCGGGCTTTAGATATCGCAAAGCGTATCGATGAGCGATCTAAAAATAAGCTACCCAGCACGAAGCAAAGAATCGAAAAGTAGTACCTTTAGCAATTGATCAGCTTAGATCGGAGCTAGTACATGGCTAATGGAGATGTCACTGTTAGGTTTGGCGGAGTAAATCTAGATGCTTGTATTGAACAGGGTCTGGAATTCAGCGGATTTGCCAAATGTCCGTACTGTAAACAAGTGTATGTGTTTAATATACAAATTAGTAAAAAGTTCCAAATGCCCAGGTATCCTGAGACCAAGGCTGCACTTGCCTATGACGTCTCCATCGATTTTTCAGGAGATGCTGATTTTACGAGGGTTTTAGACTATTTGGGTGATCCCGGGAAACCAAAGGTTGATCCTCCCTGTGTTCCCTGCAACGGATGCACCCGCAATTGCGAAAGACTAAGGGGCCGATAACAGGATAACCACTAAGTTTTAATAATCAACTAACAAAAATCTCAAGCAACCTAAGAGGGCTCTTATCGTGACTATTGAGAGCAACGAAGCCTTTTGGAAAGCTCTTGACAACCTCATCAACTCTACCAAGCTGGTGATAGACAGACCCAAAGGTACACACCACCCAGGATTTCCTGAAATGGTCTATCCCGTTGATTATGGTTATCTCGAAAACACCACTTCAATGGATGGGCATGGTATCGATGTATGGCGGGGCACCAAACCATCCCGGAAAATTGATGCGATTATTTGCACAATCGACCTCATGAAAAGAGACTCCGAAATCAAGCTTCTCATTGGCTGTACGGCTAACGAAAAGAGGATAATTATGGAGTTCCATAATAACGGTGAACTTATGAAGGGGTTACTCCTGGAGAGAGCCACACATGTCCGATGACATAGTCCAATTTGATTCTGGCAATAACCGCTTCCTCGTGTGTACGCGTGGTATTGCACTTGATAAAGGACGTGTTCTTCTTTTTAATGTTATCGGCTGGGACTGGTGGGCGCTACCCGGTGGCCGAGTTGAGATACAGGAAACATCCGAGGGCACTCTGATACGTGAAATGCAAGAGGAAATCAATACTACTGTGAAAGTTGGCAGGTTAGTATGGCTCGTAGAAAATTTCTTCAAGCAGAACGAACGATCTTATCACGAAATTGGCATGTATTATTTGATGGAATTACCCGCGGGCTCTGCAGTTATTAATTCACAAGAACATACATGTAAGGATGGACCGGTCACATTAAGGTTCAAATGGTTTCGCCTCCAAGAACTTGATAAGATCAACTTACGCCC
>CAYHBE010000239.1:0-3362 GCA_964354765.1 uncultured Dehalococcoidales bacterium
ACGCCCACCATCCACTGAAACCGAAGTCATCTATAGACGGCAGTCCGCTTGCCATATTCTTCGAAAGGTTGTATATTGGGCACAAAAGTGCCGTTTCGAGGAGGACTGCTATGGCTGTGAATTCTATCCGTATCGACCGTGATGTCCCGATGAAAATGCGTGATGGTGTAACCCTGCGGGCTGATATTTACCGTCCTGATGACAACGAAAAACACCCGGCGATTGTTGTCCGCACGCCCTATAACAAAACCATGAGTCGTGACAGTCATTTTCTGTCGCCGATTCATGCTGCCTTCGCTGGGTATGCATTTGTTATTCAGGATATCCGTGGCAGGTTTGCCTCCGAAGGTGGCTGGCAGACCGGCGGATCGGAAGGTCCGGACGGCTATGATACTATCGAAAACATCGCTGCTGAAAAATGGTGCGATGGCAATGTCGGGATGTCCGGCGGCTCTTATCTGGGACGAAACCAATGGCAGGCAGCTTTGGAAAATCCTCCCCACCTTAAAGCGATTGCTCCTGATATCATTGGTTCGGGACCCATTGGTGAATCACGCCTGTCAGGTCCTATCGATTTCGAATCGGGGATTAGCTGGTTTGTTGCCATGGCAGTCGATGTTCTTGCCAGGATGAGACAACAGGGTAAGGACGTGACTAAAGCAGAGGAGATGCTCGACCGCGCTCGTTTCAACATGTCGGAAGTATTTAACTACCTGCCTTTCAAAGATACACCGCATTTTAAATATGAAGGCCTCGAGGGTGCATACAGACGTGTCACCGATGTCCTGCCTGATACCATTAAGACCGAAGAGGACTTATGGTGGCCTTATCAAAAAGTTACCGTCCCCTGTTTTTACGGTACCGGCTGGTATGACCTGGCAACCTGGGGGGTTTTTGCCAACTTCGAAAAAATGAAGCAGCTGGGCGGCTCGAAAATAGCACGTGAAGGGCAATACCTCATATGCGGACCGTGGGTGCATGGGTCACATCTCCCAGCTTATGCCGGTGCCGTCCATTTTGGACCGGCAGCCTCAGCCGTAGCCACCTTTACAAATGAACGCCGTATCACCTTCTATGACAAATACCTGCGCGGTATCGAAAGCCGTCGACCAAATCCTCGCATTCGGTATTTCTGCATGGGTGTAAACCGTTGGAAAAACGCAGAGACCTGGCCGCTGCCTGAGACCGATTGGCAGCGCTTTTACTTCCATAGCTGCGGTCACGCGCAGAGCGCCGCCGGGGATGGCTTACTGACGCTAGACACTCCAGGCTCTGAAGGCCCCGACCGTTTTATTTACGACCCGGTGTTCCCAGTACCGACCGTCGGTGGACGGTTGCTCGATTCCGGTTCACTGGTACCCGGTCCGCTTGAGCAAAGCGTCGTGGAAAAACGGAACGATGTCTTATGCTATACGACACCCGAACTCAAGCAGGATATAAATGTCACCGGTCCTTTGAAGCTTCATCTCTTCGCTTCCACATCTGTCAAAGCTACAGATTTTGTTGCAAAGCTAGTCGACGTTAATTCGGATGGCTTCGCCTATAATATCGCCGAGGGCTGGATCAGGACACGCTTCCGAAAAGGTATTTTACACCCCGAGTTCATTACTCCCGGTAAAGTCTATGAATACGTTATTGACCTGGCGCATACAAGCAACGTTTTTAAAGCCGGGCATCACATTAGGGTAGATATTACGAGCAGCAACTTCCCGCGTATCGATAGGAACATGAATACAGGTAATCCCTTTGGGATTGACAAGACCGGCATAGCTGCGCTCCAGACAATTTACCACGAGGCGGATGCAGCTTCTTATATAGAACTGCCAATAATACCTGGAAAATAAAGGGGAGCAGTTAAGGGTTCTTAAGACGAGATTGAGAATTACGTAGACTGAGGCAACGCCGCTGGTTGTGCAGGCGGATTATCAGCTTCAACTGCCGCTTTCATTGCTGCGATAGCAACTTCAAGCTGGCTGTTGTCAGGCTCGCGTGTGGTAAAGGACTGCACCCACAAACCCGGTGCAAGAATTATTTTTACTAAAAAGTTGTTAGGGTGTCTTGCACCAAAATAAATAACTTCGTAACCCAGCGCAGAAATAACAGGCAGTAAAAGTATGCGGCTTAATATTAACAGCCATAGATCCGGTTTTCCTACTAATGAAAAGACAATAATCGCAATAATTAGCACCGCAAATAAGAAGCTCCCGCCGCACCGGATATGCGCTTTACTGAATTTTTTGACTGATTCCGGTTCTAGCGGCACGCCAGCTTCATACCCGTTGACCGTCTTGTGCTCGGCGCCATGATAAGCGAAAACCCGTCTAATATCAGGCATCAGCGACACGGCCCATAAATAAAGGACAAAAATAGCAAGTCTTATTAGCCCGTCAACAACGTTAAACCAGATCGGATTAGCGATACCAATCCAGCGTGTCAGGAACAACGGTGCCAGGAAAAATAAGGCTATCGCAAAGGCAAGTGAAACCAATAACATCACCCACATCCACCATGCACCTACCTCTTCGCCTTCTTCCTCAAGAGCTTCATTCGCCGAGTAGAAAAGTGTTTTCATTCCGAGCACGAGTGCTTCTATGAGGACAATGATTCCGCGGAATAAAGGCAGTGCTCTCAGTTTTCCAGTGTAAAGACTCGAAAGCGGTTGCTTATCCAGGGTTATCGAGCCGTCCGTTTTACGTATTGCAGTGACGAGATATTTCCGACCGCGAATCATCACTCCCTCGATAACGGCTTGCCCGCCATAATTGAATTGTTTTTGTTCAGTCATTTCTCCCGCCATAAAAGCAAAGGAGCGGTCTTCATCACCGCTCCTTTGTTACAATTACATTTACCTCAATTAACTCTTCTTTTCAGTCTGCTTCTCGTAACGCCTCTTGAAGCGTTCGACGCGTCCGGCAGTGTCTACCATACGCTGCGCACCAGTATAGAATGGATGACATTTACTGCATAGTTCTACGCGGATTTCTTTTTTCGTGGAACCAATAGCGAACGTATTTCCACATGAGCAGACTACCTTGGCTTGAGGGTAATACTGGGGATGTATCTTTTCTTTCATATTGTTACTCAGCGTAGACGCTGACTTTCCTCCGATTGTCGCTATAAGGTTCATATTTTACAACACCATCAGTTATAGGTAGCGTGCTGCCATCTGCTTGAATAACATCTGGTCTATTTGTTGGTGGGCATATATCAAACTTGAGAGATGGCTCGTCAAGTCCCTTCCAAAATGCACCTTTCGAGAATGTAACATCACACTGAACATTGCCCGTGTAAAGTTCTTGTATATTCTTAATTATCTCAAGCTGCGAATCAGATACCGTTTTAATCATGCATGTATCTTACAT
>CAYHBE010000240.1:0-3362 GCA_964354765.1 uncultured Dehalococcoidales bacterium
TCAGCAAACTTTTGTCCGGTCGTAAAAGACAACCGTCGCACGAAGTCGAACCGGCTCATGCTTTCGATCTTTATCACCTGAGCTCCCATCGATGCTAAAAGCTCAGTAGCATGCGGTCCTGCCCACGCCCATGAGAAGTCGGCGATACGTATTCCCTCTAAAGCTCTTGTGAGATGCCTGTCTTGTTTTTGCGGATTTATCCTGTTAGGTGTTAAAGATTTATCAAATATCTGTTTATTATGTTCTCCTAGAAGCGGTGCTGCTCGGTCTATAACAATCGATGAGGTTGAAAATCGGTATGGTGCGTTAGGATAAGTCAATTTACCTGCTACTGGATGGATACCTTCAATAAAAAAATTACGGGCGGTACTTTGCGCCGACTTGACGATGTCTTCAGCCGTCATAATCGGTGTGATAGGCACTCCCGCGGCTTGACCATGGTGATAGAGCCAATCTTTAAGGTGCAACTTGATGAAATTCGAAATGTTTGTATTGAAGTCTTGCCAATGCTTACCACGGTACTCTTCATCAAGGAAAACATCGAACTTATCTTTATCTTGGCTGGCAACAAACTTGACTAATGCCTCGGTTTCGTGAGGTTGAATGCAGGTATGCACGGTAAACCCATCCAGACACCGAATTAAAGACGGACCACTGGATGAAAATCCACCGCGCCTTTGCACAGCACCCTCATTCGGATAACGGTCAAGTTGTACCCGGGCAAGATTCATGATGGCTTCCTGTTTGGAGATATCAACATGCTGACCGCACCCCGTTTTTCTTTGATAAAAAAGTGCTGCCAATGCACCAGCAGCAGCAGTAATTCCGCATGAACATTCGCTAAAATAAGCTCCCGGTTTGAGCGGGGTGGCTACTCCTGGAGCCATCGGACTCAAATAGCCCATACCTCCTCCATGCCAGATGTTCAGCGGATAAGCCTTATAATTTCGGTAAGGACCAGTCTGTCCAAATGGAGTTATCGAAGTCATCACAAGAAACGTATTGATCTTAATTATTTCACTGTATGTAAGCTCAAGTTGAGCAAGGTCCTGAGGCAAATGGTCTTCGATTAATATGTCAGCCCACTTGATTAAATCGATGAACTCGTTACGTTCAATTCTTCCGTGCAAATCAAGTGTGACACCACGTTTGTTCGTATTTAGATAAAGGAAAAGGAGACTTTTTTCACGGTGAGGTTCATCATTTAAGAAGGGACCTCGCTTGCGCGCCTCGTCTCCACCGGGACCTTCAACTTTAATCACGTTAGCCCCAAGATCAGCAAGTACCTTGGCGCAGTAAGGTCCCGCGACCATTTGAGACCATTCAACGACTCTTACTCCGGCAAGCGGTTTTTGTGCGGGTAAACTGGATTGATTGTCAATATCGTTAGAGGCTGTGCTCATAACACGCATTGCTCCTTATTAGATCACCCATACTGAAATTTTGGTAAAGAAACAATTACTTTGATCCTTTACTTATTCTGGGATAGTAACACAAGCGGGCTGTTGCATTCAATTGCTTGTGATTTTTCAATGCTAAATCGCCCGATCGTAGTTATAGAAATTGTCGAGCATTATTCCTTAAAGGGTATTTTACGGAATACTCAAGAGAGACAAGTCCCTCCATATCTCCCTATCTTCATCAAAGCTTGCTGTGAAAATAAGATTGGGATTTTCTGTCTCTTTGACATTCAGGATATTTTTGCCATTTGCTTTTCCGTAGCCTGCGGGCACGAAAAGGGCAAAAGGAAGTAGAGAAGCACCTGCCTCAACGTCATTTTGATAATTGATAATCCCATTCGTATTGAAAGGGTTTGTCCTTGCACCTTTGTTGAACCTGTAATCAGAGTATTGAAACGCGATCCCATATAAAGAAGTCATCACATCGAAGCTGACAGGAAACCTTGCACCATAAAACTGGGTGCAGATATGCTGCCATTCTGCGAATTGGATGCTGGGCCATTTCCCTTTACCCCATACCAGTCCCTGGACAAATGGATCGTTATTTTCTACAGGGGCTTGCGACATTGCAATCGCCCTGGAAACTATTAAATTAAACTCAGCCCAGTCGTTGATATCTAATTCAATTGGATTCCATTCTTTTTTCGTACACCGTAATAATACAGCGGTAAGTAAAAATCTTATCCGTAAACGTTCTGGTGGCGTGATCATAACTGATTGTAAACGCGAACTATGGGACAGAAAATGAGTCGTTCTGTATTTGAATTTTTCATCATAGTCCATTACGCCGTCGCCGTTTTCATCGAATTTTTGTAGAAATTGAATATATTTGGAACCGGTTATTTTATCATTGGCTCTAGCATAAGCGAGCGTGGTTGCCTGCAGGTCAAGAAGAGGTTTTGTGAAAGCAAAGTACATTTCATGCGTGATCAGCTCAGAAAATTGTCCGTTGTTCACCTGACCTAAATGGCCATCTATCGACGCTAAATCACTTTTGTGCCACAAATCCTTCCCGGAGACAAAATACTCCTGTATGCCCAGTCCCCTTTCCTGACAATACTTGAATCCTTTGTAACGTGAAACTGGCGAATCATATCCATCTCTTTGAATTATCGAGTTAGAGTCATTTTGAGGTATGGGCACTATTTGATAGAATCCAATTGGTTCTTTGCGGTCATTTTGAAGATTTTTTGCCTGTTCCATTGGCAGGGTGGTAAAAATATACCGAGAGCAAAACACATCAAGTGCAATGGGGTCGAGTGAAGTAAAAGAATAACCTTCGGGCACGGGCAGCATTGCGGCACCAGCATGATAACGGTTCGTAGGCGCGATTGCTTCGACAACGTGCAGCATCATGATATCTTGGTCTTTTACAGCCTCGATAACGTCAGCCATAGTACCTGGTAGACCACCGGTTTTTCTAACGATTGGCTTGCCTTCTGCATCAAGTCGTGGCAATCCAGTGTCATCATCGATTTCAGTTACCCAGATACTATGCGGAATACCGGATTTAAGAGCGGGATTTATTTTATGCGGATGTGCGTATTTCCAATGTATTCGATCGCTATAGCCTTTATCTTGGACTTCCATCGGATATAAACCGATCCCCAGGTTCTTAATGGCGCAGGTTATTATTTCCAGGTTGTGTATCTTTAAACGAGGCACGTTTATCAACACGCATCCAGGCCAAGCTTTTAGGTCGGCTTTGTCGTTTGGATTACCACCGATAATTGCTTTATGAAGCGTGATTGAATCAAAATTCACACCATGAGCAACGTGTACGTCTCTGCCATTGAATAAATCTTCAGCTATCTTGTTAATGTCATAGACTAGGAGTTTTCCTACTGCTTCGCCAGGTGGTATACAGGTACCTGCAACGCTATCATCAAATCCATTCATTGG
>CAYHBE010000241.1:0-3359 GCA_964354765.1 uncultured Dehalococcoidales bacterium
TGCGAGCCGAGGACCGCCTGCTGCGCGTCGTCCGCGGGCGACTCTCCGCGGACGGCGCCTTCGAGGGGACGCTGCGGCTGGAGGCGCGAGGAGTGCCGGCAGCCGGCTGCCGGGAGGCGCTCGCCGGCCGGGATCCCGAGGGATGGAAGAAGTGGGCGGAGAGCCTGCTCGAAGCGCCGGCCGGCGCGATCACCTTCTCGCGCGTGGAGGCGGCGGCCGGATGGGAAGCGGCGGACACGCTCCGCATCGAAGCGGCTCTCTCGGGGTTACCCTGGGGAGCGGCCGGCGGCGACACTCTCCGGGTCGAGCCCTATCTCTTCCGGCGGGGCTTCGGACCGGAGGAGCTATCGGCCGGGACGAGAACCTCCCGTTTCGCCTGGCCGCTCGCGACGGTGGAGACCGACAGCGTGGTGCTGGACCTTCCCGCGGGGTTCCGGTGGCCGGAGGGCGCGAGCGAGCGGCGGGCGAACTCCCCCCTCGGACGCTTCGCAACGAACGTCTCCCAGGACGGCTCCACGCTCACGGCGGTGAGGCAGTGGGAACTGCGGCGCGGAGAGTGGGGGCCGGAGCGGTACGACGTCATTCGCGACTTCGTGGCGGGCGCGAGGCGGGAGAGCCAGAGCCCGCTCGGCCTGGTCCGCTGAGGCGCCGGCTCCGCGCTGCGCATTCCCTGATTCGTTGACATGGCGCGCATTTTGTCGTACGATGTGCATGATTCTTCATTCCCGGCGGCCGGTGGGGCGCCGGGAGCCGAGTTTTCGGTCTCTCACCGGGGGGAATCGCCATGTCGCATCGCCAGATCCTCGGCCTGGCCGGTCTCGTCCTCCTCGTCGCCGGGGCCGGCGCTTCCTCCAGCCAGGCGGTTCAGCTGAGGCAGCTGACCTCCCATCCGGCCACCGACTCACGGCCTTGCTGGTCTCCTCGCGGCGATGTCATCGCCTTCGCTTCCACCCGCTCGGGTAACAGCGACATCTGGGTGATGCCGGTTTGGGGAGGGGAGGCCCTGACCGTTGCCCCCGACCCGGCCTTTGACGATCACCCCTCCTGGTCGCCGGGCGGGGGCGCCGTGGCTTTCGAGTCGCGGCGCCAGGGTCCCAACTCGAGCATCTGGATCTCTTCGCTGGCGCAGGGGTTCGTGTGGCGCTTGACGGACGGCGCCGTGAGCGATCGGCAGCCGTCCTGGTCGCCGGTCGGTAACCGGATCCTGTGGGTTTCCCGGCGGGGCGGAAGCGATGACATCTGGTGCGCTCCCGCGGCGATGGGGGTCGTGCCGGTGCAGCTCACCATGAGTCCAGGCCGCGAGTACGAACCCTGCTGGTCGCCGAACGAGCTCTCCGTGGCCTACGCTACCTCGCCCTCCGGCCTGCCTCCGGCGGAGGACGGGATCTGGTCGATGATGCTGGGCGGCGGCTCCCAGCGGCCGGTCTTCGTCTCCAGCGGGACCGACTTCGAGCCGGCCTGGTCGCCCGACGGGCGATGGATTGCCTTCTCCTCCGATGTCGCCGGCAGCTACGACATCTGGGTCGTGTCCGCGGGCGGCGCGATTTCCGCGCGTCTCACCACGGATCCCGGGCGCGAGTTCCAGCCCTCTTGGTCCCCGACGGGGGATGAGCTCGTCTTCACTTCCGATCGCACCGGCGACTTCGAGATCTGGATCGCGTCCGATCTCGGCCTCGACTCCCTGGGCAGGACCTCGGTGGCGGAGGGGACTGTCATGCCCGGAAGCTGGGGCTTCGTCAAATCGCTGTTCCGCTAGTTCCAAGCCGGCGCGCCTCGCGCCCGTTGACCTGAAGGGCCGCCCCCGGCTATCCTGGTCGGATCGTTTCCTCGTCCCCTCGCATCTCGCTCCCATCCCTCCGGGGAGAGGCGGCATCAGGAAAGGCGATCGATCGTCGTGGCCGACAGCATCGTGGTCCGCGGGGCCGCGGAGCACAACCTCAAGAACATTGACGTCACCATCCCCCGCGATCGGCTGGTGGTCATCACCGGCCTGTCCGGCTCCGGCAAGTCCTCGCTGGCCTTCGACACGATCTACGCCGAGGGTCAACGGCGCTACGTGGAGTCGCTGTCCGCCTACGCCCGGCAGTTCCTGGGCTCGCTCGAGAAGCCCCAGGTGGAGTCGATCGAGGGCCTTTCCCCGGCCATCGCCATCGAGCAGCGCTCGGCGGGAGCCAATCCCCGGTCCACGGTGGGCACCATCACCGAGATCTACGATTACCTGCGGCTGCTGTTCGCGCGGGTGGGCACCCCGCACTGTCCGGGCTGCGGCGAACCGATCGCGCGCCAGACGGTGACCCAGATGGTGGAGCGCCTGCTCGCGCTCGGCGAGGGTGCCCGCGTGCAGATCCTGGCGCCGCTCGTGCGCGGGCGGAAAGGCGAGCACCGCGTGGTGCTGGAGACCGCGCGGCGGGAAGGGTACGTGCGGGTGCGCGTGGACGGCCGGTTCCTCGATCTCGACGAGGTCCCGCCGCTCAAGAAGACGGTGAAGCACGACGTCGAGGTGGTGGTGGACCGCCTGGCCCTCGACGACGGGGCCGCCACGCGGCTCGCCGACTCGCTGGCCACCGCGCTCTCGCTCGGCGGGGGCGTGGTCCGCGTCTCGCGGTCGGGAAAAGCCGACCTGGTGATGAGCGAACTCCTGGCCTGCCACCGCTGCGGCGTGAGCGTCGAGGAGCTCTCGCCGCGCATGTTCTCCTTCAACAGTCCCTACGGAGCCTGTCCGGCCTGCGACGGCCTGGGCAGCATCCGGCGGGTGGACCGCGAGCTGGTGGTGCCGGATCCCTCGCTCTCGCTCCGCGAGGGCGCCGTGGCCCCCTGGTCCACTTCCTCGAGCGCCTGGCGCCGCGCGCAGCTCGAGGCCGTCTCCGGCCACTACGGCATTGACCTCGATCTCCCCTTGGAGCGGCTGCCCGCGGCGCACCAGGAGATCCTGCTCCACGGCTCCGGCGGCGAGGTGCTGGTCCATCGCTACCGCGGGGCCCGTCTGCGGGGCGAGTACCGGGCTCCCTTCGAAGGGGTGATCCCCTGGATGGAGCGGCGCTACCGGCAGACCTCCTCCGAGGAGGTGCGCGCGTGGGTCGAGGAGCACATGCGGCTCACCGTCTGCCGCGACTGCGGCGGCAGCCGCCTGCGGCCGGAGAGCCGGGCCGTCACCGTGGACGGCTCCACCATCGACCAGGTGAGCGCGCTTCCGGTGGAGCGGTGCCGCGCCTTCTTCGCCGCGCTCCGGCTCGAAGGCGCCCGCGGCCAGGTCGCCGAGCCGATCCTCAAGGAGATCCGCGATCGTCTGGAGTTCCTGGGCGGCGTGGGCCTCGACTACCTCACGCTGGACCGCGCCGGCTCCACGCTCGCGGGCGGGG
>CAYHBE010000242.1:0-3319 GCA_964354765.1 uncultured Dehalococcoidales bacterium
ATTTTGTGAAAGCGGGTAAAAATTTAAAGTTAGATATCAGGGTAACCGGTGATAACGGCGGTGTGGCAGGAGCTCAGGTAAGCGCCCGGGTGACTTTAAATGCCTCGAAGACATGGGACTTCACCGGCGTTACCGACAGCACGGGACTCGTTAGCTTCACAATCAGTAAAGCTGCTGCCGGCACATATATCGGCACGATAACTGACGTAACTGCGACTGGTTACACCTGGGACAGCAGCAAAGGTGTATCAGAGGCTAGTTTTACAATTACTGCTTCGACTAAACCAGGCAGATAAAAGTTATTTCGGCGCAGGATTGAAATAGTGAGGGAAGCTAACAGCTTCCCTCTTTTTTTATCGTGTTGTCAGTTTAAAGTGTAACTTTTCTACCAATGGTTTAAAATATAACGAAGTAAGATATTTTTTTCGAGGAAATCAGATGAAGGTTGAAGGTATCAACAAGGTATGTGTGCTTGGCGCTGGAACGATGGGATTACAAATATCGTTGATGTCCGCCCGCGCTGGATACGAGGTCATAGTTTTTGATGCGGCAGAGGATGCATTAAAACAGGCGCCCCTCCGACATAAGCAAATGGCGCAGTGGATCGAACAATCGGGCAGGTTTAAATTTCCAAGCCTGCCGGAAATACTGTCGCGCATCAGCTACACATCTGACGCCGCCAGGGCGGCGCAAAATGCCGACTTCTTAAGCGAATCGGTACCGGAACAACTGGAGCTAAAAAGAAAAATACACAGGCAGTTCGAGAGTCTTTGTCCGGCACATGCCATCATTACTACGAATACATCATCGCTCCTGGTGAGTGACATCGATGTCGTATTAAATCGACCGGAGCAGTTTGCTTCGATGCATTT
Organism: uncultured Dehalococcoidales bacterium; assembly: GCA_964354765.1. GTDB lineage: Bacteria > Chloroflexota > Dehalococcoidia > Dehalococcoidales > Fen-1064 > JAURWL01. The sequence goes on from CAYHBE010000242.1 coordinate 873, forward strand.
TCACAGCGGCATGACGCCGCTGGTCGATATTATGCGCGGCAGTAAAACTTCCGAAAAAACAGCTAGAACTGTTCAAAAATTTGTGCGAAGTATCGGTCTCGTACCGATGATCATGAAAAAAGAGAAAGCCGGTTATCTCCACAACTCGATACTGATTGCGCAACTCAATGCCGCTCTATCATTGGCGGCGAATGGCTATGGCGAATCATACGATATTGATCGTGCATGGATGCTGGTTACGGGGCAACCTTCAGGACCTTTCGCCGCCATGGATTCAATCGGAATAAATGTAATTTATGACTTGGCTCGAGGCGCCAGTGAAGCCGAATTTCCAGGTAAAAATAAGATAATAGAATTTCTTGTACCGTACGTTCAACGGGGCGAACTCGGTATAAAGACAGGAAAAGGTTTCTATACCTATCCGAACCCGGCTTTTTCTAAGCCATTATTTTTAGATATAAAAGACGACTAACAAAACTTAAAAGTCATAAGTCAAAGGTCAAAACCATAACTCAAAACTGGAAACTTAAGCTATTACCCGCTTTTCTTTAAACTTTGCTATGTCTTCCCATGAGTATCCGAGCTCTAACAATATCTCTTCGGTATGCTGGCTGAATTCGGGAGCAGGCTGGCGGTAGGTTGCCGGGGTCTCGCTGAGGTTGATGGGGCTCGCGATTACCTCGAACTTGCCGTGGGTGGGGTGTTCAACCGGCACAAAATATTTGTTGGTTCTTGCCTGTACATCCTGAGGCACTTCACTGATTTTTTGCTGCACCGCATATGGAATCCCTGCCTCAGTCAATATGGGTTTCCATTCATCGATGGTTTTGTCGGAAAAAGCATCTTTCAGTATATAGAATAAGTCGGAATGGTTGAGGAACCGCGCCTCTTGGGTGGCAAAGCGAGGATCATGCTCCAGTTCCGGACGTCCGATCGCCCGGCACATCTTGCTCCAGTAGCGTTCAGGCTGCAGGCAATTCACATAGATGACCCGGTCTTCTTTTGTCCAGTAAGCGGTTGCCATCGGATTCGGGATTGAAGACCTCCCAAGCTCTGAAAGTTCTTTGAAGGTTTCATTGATACGGGTAACAAGGTCTTCCATTTTCTTAGCTTTTAGCTCGTCGGGTGGCGGAGGTAAATCTGGGTTCGGGTCTTTGAAATCACGCCCCGTTACCAACGCACCCGAAATATCAAAAGACAGCTGATAAATACCGGTATGGAGCAAAGAAACCTCGACTTCCTGTCCTTCTCCTGTTTTTTCTCTGTTATAAAGTGCGGTCATAATACCGGAGAAAAGAGACATTCCAGCAACTGTATCACCGAAACCCGCCCGGAAACCGATGGCGGGCATTCCTGCTGGGGTGAGTGCATATGCGGCGCCGCTGCGATACCAGTGCACTGTCTGGTCGTAGGCGGGAAGATTTCTCTCCGGTCCTTCTTTCCCCAATCCGGTTACCGAGCCGTAAATTAGCCGTGGATTTATCTTTTTTAAGGTTGCGTATTCCAGTCCGAACTTTTCGCGCTCCCAGAGTCTCAGGTTGGTGGTAAAAACGTCGGCCGATTTCACCAATTTGTAAATTACTTCTTTGCCGTTTTCATTACCGAGATCGAGTGTGAGACTCTTTTTGTTCCTGTTCCACGCTTCCCAGTTGTAATCGATCTTTGAAGCAACACTGCTTCCTCCCCCAACCCCCGCCAGGTAGCCTCGCCATGAATCGCCGTGCTCCGGGTTCTCAACATGTATTACGTCGGCGCCAAAATCCGCGAGATGACGAGCGGCAACCGGTACTGCGATTACCTGCGAAACATCGATAACTTTTATTCCTTCTAAAACCATTTTCATTTCAATTGACCCCCGCGATTATTCCGCTTTAAGTAATTCGGCGCCTACAAGCGCCAGTGTTTCATTGACCCCATCCTCGATGGTTGACGCCCGAGCATCACGGAATATCTTTTCGATAACGAAATCTTTAGAAAGTCCAAATCCACCGAAAATCTGGACTGCCATGCTGGCAACTTTGAATGCTGTCTCAGTTGCTAATATCTTCGATGCGATTGAATAATGGAGAGCGGGTGTTCTCGATTGGGCATTGTACATGACTACTCGGCGTGAAAATGAACGTGCGGCTTCAACCTGCATAAACATATCAAATAGTCTTGACTTCACACTTTGATGCTCGATAATCGGTTTGCCGCCCTGGATTCTTTTCTTTGCATATGTTAGAGCTTCATCTAGAGCCGAGCGTGCTGTGCCTGCGAACGTCGATCCCATGTTCGCATTGGCTCCAGCCAGGGTGTTGTGAATTACGATTTTATATATCTGCGGACCGCTGAAAACCATATAGTCGGCAGGGATCCTCACCTCATCGAAGAATATCTCTCCCTGGTTCAGGGCGCGCTGTCCCAGCTTGTTGAGCGGTTTCCCCTTTGAAACCCCGGGTAGGTCG
>CAYHBE010000243.1:0-1181 GCA_964354765.1 uncultured Dehalococcoidales bacterium
CATCATTGCGGCTTGCGAAGAGATAAAAAATGATGACAACGTGTGGGCAGTAGTACTCACCGGAGCCGGACGCGGTTTCAGCTCAGGTGCCGATTTACGACCTGGAGCACCTCGACCTGAGGGTCCGGTGGAACAGTCCCGACAGGAACGTATCGATATATATGGCTGGGTCGGCAGGCTCTCGACAGCAGTCTATCGGACGGTTGATAAACCGACCATCGCTGCGGTCAATGGTGTAGCTGCCGGCGCCGGAATGTCAGTGGCTTTGGCCTGTGATATCAGAGTCGGTACTCCAAATTCACGCTTTAAAGTAGTATTTCTGGAGCGAAGTCTCTGTACTGACACCGGCATGTCATTCTTTTTACCTCGTATCGTCGGTTACAGCCGTGCCTGCGACTTAATTTTCACCAGCCGGTTCGTGAATGCTGACGAAGCTTATCGTATCGGGCTTCTTGATAGAATCGTTCCAGCTGATAAACTTATTGAAGAATCGATATCCCTGGCAAATCAAATTGCCAGCCTTCCACCTGTTGCCATGCAAGTAGCACGCCGCGTCCTTCAACAAAGTATGGAATCCTCTTTTGAAGAGCAGTTAAGGAATGAATCAAACGGACTGATAATGGCACGACGCGCTCCTCATGACATGCAGGAACAGCGTGATTCATTTCTCCAAAAGCGTCCCCCCAAATTCACCGGAAAATAGTAAAAAAAGGGCGGGTACTCAACCCGCCCTTAATATTAACAGCTACCGTTTATCTTCGGTTCTCCATCCCTTTCCACGCTTCGAGCTCATTTCGGTACGGATCGATGACTGACTTGGATGGCATATCGAAGACCATCGTTGACCGATTCTTTTCAGTGTACGGTTCCCATTTCGGTATACCGGGATGGCTCGGATTGCCAGTTCGCGCGAAGGCAAGCCAGGCTTCGCTCATTGCCGTCGCAAATTCATGTCTATCGGGTCGGCTGCCAACATAGGGTACGTCATCGACAACATCGAAGACGTAAGCAATCTCAATGCCATGCCCGGCCTTGAACAATCCGCCCAGGAAATCCGACTGATAGTTGACAAGATACATGAATACGGGAGCTCCTCCAGCGGCAGCTTTGCGCTCGGCTAGTGTGATTGACGACCTGCGCGCTCCTTCGCTCTGGATGCCTATCAGTAAATCCCAAGGTGT
>CAYHBE010000243.1:1191-3314 GCA_964354765.1 uncultured Dehalococcoidales bacterium
ATCGACTTTATCACCGCATAATGGTAATAAACGCTGGCGCAAATCGGCGTCAGATAACCTGCGCCGCTTCGGATCGCCGGCTAAAAATGTAGCAGATTCGTCCCGATTGGTACCGACAATCACCGGCACGTTCAAGCCTGCTGGCGCAGCGACAGGATCAAATGGGTGGTTCGGCATGTATTTCCCATCCACGACCGGACTAAAACGCATAATCGCTCCTGAAGGTGTCCCGGCAGTAACTGTTGAACGTCCAGGCAATTGATTTAGGGCATCCAACAATTGCTGAGCCGGCAGCTCCTGGAGTTTCCTGATTTCATTTTTCTCGATGTTTAAAACAGCCAGGAGGCGTTCAGCAATATCCGATGCATCTTTGGCTTCAACACCCCGCAAGCCTGCGCCACTCTGTATCGCCGCCCTGTGAAAAAGTCCTTTTGCAGATGGTAGCGAAAGCATCGTACTGACTTTAGCGCCTCCACCGGACTCGCCAAATATCATTACCCTGTTCTTATCGCCGCCAAAAGCTTCGATGTTATCCTGCACCCACTGAAGAGCCAGGACAGCATCAAGCATACCGGCTATACCGGATCCGGCAAGTTCCTGTCCGACGATATCTGTAAGGTGCAAATACCCAAATACATTTAGACGATGATTAATAGTTATAACTACAGCATCGCCCCGTTTTACCATTCTAGATCCGTTGTATTGCGTTTCCGAGCCTGCACCCTGGGCGAAACCACGACCATGAAGCCAGACCAATACAGGACGTTTCTTGCCATCGCCAATAGCTGGCGTCCAAACATTCAATACCAGGCAGTTTTCGCTCACTGGCAGAAATCTCAAATGGCCTTCTGTCCGAACGTAGGTGAAATCACGTGCTTCATCGACGAGGTGCCCGGTTTGTGGACAAATAGGTCCAAAGTCGCCTGCATAACGTATTCCTTGCCACGGAGCAACAGGCTGTGGTGGTAAAAATCTACGCACTCCGCCGGTTGGAGCTCCATAAGGCACACCTTTAAAAGCCAGGACTTCCCTTTCCTCGATACCGCATACTTTACCAGCTGTGGTTTCCACTATAATTTCTTTGATCATTTGCTCTCCTCTGTCTCTTTTTTTATCGTTGATTAAAATAGTGACCAAATTATCTACCCACGAAATTATGGTGTCAAGTAGGAAACAGAAAAATCAGGAGGCTTATAGAAGAATTAACTTAAATTTTGCTCGGTTTTTAGCCTGTTCAACCGTTCCCTGATTTGACGCCAAAGATTATTGGCATATTCGATTTTATCGCTCCCGATACCTGCGTCGCCATAACGCACTTCAACATATAATTCGGTTAATTCATCCATTTCTTTGCTGACATCAGCAGTCTTTTCATTGAAGCGATTAGCATATTCAAGCGGAGTTTCGCTGAGTCGGCGCCCGATTCCTGCTTTTAACGCATCTTTTAATAAATGTTTAAATATGTCACGGATTCTTAAAGTAGCAGCCGTTTGTTCTGTCTGTCTTCCATCCGAGTGTCCCATCTGCACATTTCCGGTTGTAAGTTTTCTGGGGGAAAAGCGCCCGAAAAACGTTTTAATAAATTGCAGAAGCCCATTAAACAGATTGCTCCAGCGCCACAATGATTCATGAGTTTCCTCAAAATCGGTACTTGTTTCAGTTCTACGATGGCGATTTTTCTCGATCGATCGCGCAATGAGCACCGTTACGACAACTACCACGACGATGAATAACGCCCACTTGATTATCGTCAACCAGTTCTCGGGAGTTATGCCTGGCACAATTTCTGGTAATTCGTCCATCTGTCCTTGATTGCCCTCAGGCTGAAGAGGTTTACTTCCTAATATTTTGATCAGCCATTCGAGAAACTTCCTGGCTAGCCACTCAAAAGGTGTGAGAATATATTTGAGAGGGAATGACAACCAGTAGAGTAACGTTTCATAAATTCCGGATAAATTCCCGAACAATTTTTTTATAAATCCAGCAACGTCTAACGAGGTTGCCATAGCAACGATTCCACCGAGTCCGATAATTGTGACAACAATACTCGTGACTATTGGATACCATCGCGCAGAGGATACTCGACGGGTCTCCCCCTGGAGCATACATATCTGCACATTACT
>CAYHBE010000244.1:0-3311 GCA_964354765.1 uncultured Dehalococcoidales bacterium
AGGCAGCGCAGCGGGACTTAAGGTTAGAGGGAAAAGAGTTTTCGCCTCAAGCAATCGAATACCTTTCTCTTTCAGTCCGATAGAAGCATGTTCAATCAAAGGCGTGCCATATCCTTTATGTTGATATTCTCTTCGTATTGCAACCCATAATATTTCAGCAGCTTGAGCGTATTTCTCAGCAACGACAGTAAAACCGATTACTCTTCCGGAATCGGTTGCAGTTGATAGTTGATGCTTTTTTACATCTTGCATTAGGTTAACAACGCCGGAATGTGTGAAGTAATCAGGTAGAGTCCTGGCTATTTTCACACATTCCTCGGCGATTTCTGGGTCACCTTTGGTGATAACCATATCGAAGCCCCAATACGTCATGCAATAGTATGTTCTTCTTTGAAACGCGCGATATCTTCCCAGCTGTAGCCATACTCAAGTAAGACCTCTTCCGTATGCTGCCCGAATTCCGGAGCGGGCATTCTCACTGAAGACGGGTCGTTGCTCATAATCACCGGGTTAGCTAACTGTCGGATGGTGCCTTGTTGAGGATGTTCATAAGATACAAAACAGCCGCTCTCGATAGCCTGGATATCATTCGCTGCCTCTTTAAGGCTCTGATTAGGGGCATAAGGAATTCCTTCAAGCAAAGGACGCCATTCTTCAAGAGTCTTGGTCAAAAAAGCCATCGAGAAAATCTGCCTTAATTGGTTAATGTCCTCGGCTCGCCCCTCCATGGTGTCGTACTTGTGGTTCTGTAGTAGTTCCTCATGTCCGGTCGCCTTGCAGAATTTCGTCCAGTACCGGTCTGGCTGCAGTATGACAAACATTAAAGTTCTACTATCTTTAGTGAAATAAGCACCGGTTAAAGGACTGGTAGCCTTTATATTGTAGAAAACAAAAAGCTGCATCATGGCAGCTAAAGCCTGCTGCTGCATTTCTACTGGAGCCGCAGTCCGCCAGTCGGAAAAATCTTTATCGGTAATAAGAGATCCAGAAACGTCAAATGATATTTGGAAAAGACCGGTGTGGAATAGCGAGACGTCTACCTCCTGGCCGATACCTGTTTTTTCTCTGAGGTATAAAGCTTGCATGATGCCATAAGCGAGAGACATACCTACCACATTATCTCCGATGCCTGGTCGGTAACCGAAAACGGGGATGCCCGGCTGAGACATGACGTAGGGAATGGCGGCACGGGACCAGTAGGCGGTGGTGTCATAAGCCGGAAGGTCTTTATCGGGACCAGTTTTGCCGTAGCCGGTCACATTTCCCCAGATAATACGCGGATTTATTTTTTTTAGAGTTTCGTATTCAAGCTGGAATCTCTCGAGTTCAAAAGAACGGAGGTTGCTGAGAAAAACATCGGCTTGCTTGACCATATTGTGCATTATGGCACGCCCGCTTTCCTTGGTCAGGTCAACCGTAACGCTCCGCTTGTTACGGTTGTAGTTTTCCCAGTTATAGTCGAAATCCGATGGGCAAGCCTGTCCTGAATCAACCTGGGCTTTTAAAAAACTACGCCAGTAGTCTCCTGTTGTCGGATTTTCGATGTGGATAACGTCCGCCCCAAAATCACCCAGTATGCGAGCACACATGGGCACGGCGGCTACTTGAGAACAATCAATGACCTTTATACCTTTGAGTGCAGTCGACATTAAACGCTCCTCTCTAAAGCAATCGTTGGCAAATATTAAACAATTAAGCCTTTGCTTGTCAAAAAAATAAACAATTGAATAAAAATATGAGGCATATTGAATACTGGGTCTTAATATTGTATCGATATGAAACCTAAGAAAATGGCTGTGATTTTGAGATCCGTTCTAGTCCTTTCGTACGGTTTCGAGCCTGATCGAGCGTAATCCCTAAAAAAAATAGCCTCAAAAACAGGCTCAAGCCTATTGACAATCGTGCGTGGATTGTTTTATCATTCAATTCAAATAGTATAAAGGAGGGAGTACTGAATGCAGGCGTATTGCGTCAAATGCCGCGCCAAGAGAGACATTAAGAATCCGAAAGCCATTACCATGAAGAATGGCAAACCGGCTACCCAGGGCGTCTGCCCGGTCTGCGGCACAAAAATGTTCCGCATCGGCAAGTAAGCCCTTTACTTGTACAAGGTCAGAAACGGGCACTGTGTTAAAGTGCCCGTTTTCTATTTAAAAAGCGATTAAAAGATTCTTGAAGATTAAATCCGAGTAGTTGATGACTTGAGCGTTAAAGCCCCGGTCGGACAGACATTTATACATTCTCTACATTCACCGCAGATTGATACCATTGGTTCGTCACCAAACGTGGTGACTCTTCTTTGAAAACCACGGTGAGAAAATCCCAAAGCTACGATCTTGTTGTTTCGACAAACCCAAACACAGCGGCCGCAAAGAACGCATTTATTCGGATTATATGAGAAAAGAGGGTGACTGTCGTCAATCGGTAAATCTCGTAACAGCCAGCGCAAGTCCCGTGTTTTTAGACTCACCTTGAGGTGATGGGCAATTTTCTGGAGTTCACAGGTGCGGTTCTTCGTACAATGTGCGCAGTCGAGTGCGTGTGAAGCCATGAGCAATTCAAAACCACGCTTAGCCAGGTTGAGTGCTCTATCACCCTTAGTATTTACTACCATCCCTTCAAATACGAGCTGGGTGCAAGCTGTAACCGGCTTATCCATACCATCGACTTCAACCCAACATAAACGGCAAGCCGCCATAGGTTCAGGACTTTTATGCAAGCCGCAGAGATTAGGAATGTAAATACCATTATCCAGAGCTGCCCAGAGTAGTTTTTCCCCCCGGGGTGTACTGATTTTTTTCCCGTTAATAGTTAAGTTTATGCGCTTCATTTATTTCTTTACAGTTGGCAGCTTATCCACCGGTGAAAACTTGACTACAGCGTTATATTGTGGAGGGCAAGCCACGCGGCAGGTATCACATTTAATACATTTGTCCTGGTCGATGACTTTTATACGCCGCTTGTCAGAAGAAATCGCTTCCGTCGTGCAGGTACCTACGCAAGCATCGCAACTGCGTTCGCATTTATTGGGCAGGATATAATAGGTAGTGAGTTCGCGACACATCATGGCTGGGCATCGTTTCTCAAGGATATGAGCTTTGTACTCATCTCTGAAGTAACGCAGGGTAGTAAGTATTGGGTTGGGCGCTGTTTTCCCTAATCCGCACAAAGAGCCTTGTTGTACAACTTGCGCCAACCGTTCGAGTGTGTCCAGGTCTTCTATCTTGCCTTTGCCTTTAGTAATATCATCGAGAATCTGGAGCATTTGTCTTGTACCCAACCGGCAGAAAGTGCATTTGCCGCAGGATTCT
>CAYHBE010000245.1:0-3301 GCA_964354765.1 uncultured Dehalococcoidales bacterium
GTTTTCAAGTCATTTAAACCGATCGCTAAAGGGATTGACGGCACACACACTCCTAAGCATATATTCGAAGACCTGGAACACATCGCTAAAGTAATACTTTTCGACTGCCAGAACTGCGGCGACTGCGGACTGTTTGATGTCGCGTTCCTCTGTCCCATTTCACAATGTCCCAAGAACCAGAGAAACGGTCCCTGCGGAGGCAGTGCAGATGGATGGTGCGAAGTCTATCCTAACGAACGGAAATGTATCTGGGTTCGTGCTTATGAACGTCTTAAGGGACATCATGAAGAAGATTCGATCGGCGACATTATAGTACCGCCGAACGATTGGCAGTTGCTCCACACTGCATCCTGGCTGAACTTTTACATGGGTCGCGATCATTCTGCAGTCCGGTTAGGCATCAAACCGCCGGAACCAAAGAAGAAAAATACCGAGGAACAACCGAAGGCAGAAAAACCCTCAACTGCCGGAACAACATCCGGGGCTGGACCAGTTAAAAAAACGACTACGCAAGAAGTAACGTCGACAGACAAAAAATCTGTCTCGAAGGCTCCTGCTAAACAAAATTAAGTTGGTTCAGGCTTTAACGTTACACTCCCGGTTGCAAAAACGCTTCCGGGAGCTTTGTCACTCGTCAGCGATATAAATTAGTGTATCTGCTTCGTGGTGGGTCGAACCAATCAGGAGCTGCTGAGTTAAATTTTTTGAACACGAGGAAGAGGCAGAAACCGCTACAATCACTATGATTACAAGAATTAGAGTCGAAATCATGATCCGCCCTGACAATTTTAAACATTTGTTCATATTTTTCACTTTTCAGGTATGATCATTGTATCAGGGACTCTCACTTCTAACACGATATATATAGCAGTTGAAAAATCAGTCCCATTATTACATTTCTCAACGAGCTTGCCATTATTATCTAAACTTACGAAAAACTACAAGCTGTTACCTAAACTACCAGTTTCCGTTTCCCCAAATCATCAGCAATATCTTTTAGGTCTAGCTCCTCGAGTTTTTTTCTCGACTGGAGACCAGTTGCTTTGTCCCAGCCCCTGAGTTGATAATATTCTCGCTTCATTTCCTCGAATTTCGCCCGGTCAAGTACCGCACCTTTCCTGGTGATTACCTCACCGTCTTTACCCGGTGCTAAGCCGCGCGGATTCATTGGGTCGTCCCTCTGTGGAATAGTAAAATGGAAGTCTGCAATCGTATCGCTGCCTGGCGCTTCCCTGGCAATCACAGCTCTCTGTAAATTGACGATTCTCTCTCCAACCTTGTATAGACCTTCCTCGCTGATTTCTTCTCCGAGAGCCGCCGAGACAATCTGACTTTCGAGTGATGGATCTCCCATATGGTCTTCTGAGAATTCGGCGCTCATCACCGGGAATATCCAATCACACAAAACCAGGCTTTCTTTAACAACCTGCCTCTCCTGGATCCTGGCCGCCGTCTGGGCTTTACCTTCATATGTCGATAGGTCGAAAGCAAGTTCAGTACCCCAGAATCGCTTGGCAATCTTACGGCAGACATCCGTAGATAGGTAAGCACGCGGCGACTTATTTACCCAGGAAAGCCATCCGAGTACCAGCCTGGATGTCTCATGCAGCTGCTGTATCGGAAGGCGCGGTTCCATGGCATAAAGCAAGCCGGTTGTAATGAAATATCTCGGGTCGTAGGCTAAACCCTGCTCGCCTTTGGTGAGATAGTCTGTAATCAGCTTGCCTGAGTCTTTCCCGACTCGCTCTGCTGCCTTCATTAAACCGTCGGCAAGCACGGCTCCGAAGCCTTCCCTCAGCGATACTTTGTTAAGCAGCGTATCTAAAAATTCGAGACTGCCCATTTTCGATAGCGGAATCCCTGTGTTCTCATCGTTCAAAATGCCGGTGCGTTCGCACCGGGACAACCATCCCATCATTGGACCAACAGCAAAGACATCCAGTCCATAGTCATTAGCCAGCATCGATGCTTTGAAAGGAATCTCGGTCCAATCGGTATCACCATAATATCTGCCCGCTCTCCCGGAGTAGAATCCTACCTGTCCGCAGATGAATTTACCGCTCCTGCCTTCCTTGGTCTCGTAAACCATGCGGTCGCAACCCAGGCTGCACGCCCGGCAGACTTCTCGCTTTTTCTTTTCAGGAGTAATCCTTCTCCCCCAGATTCCTCCATCACCCGCCGGTGAAGTCCGGCGCATTTCTCGGACGCGATGGGTAAGTTCGGTAAGTTTCTCTCTCCCAGCATTTGAGACTTTCCCTGTTCCCCGCACCGCAATCGCCTTCAGGTTCTTTGAACCCATGACTGCACCAAAACCGCAAGACCCCGAGGCATCGTTGTCGGCTAATACGATTGCCATGATAGCCATATGTTCGCCGGCTGGACCGGTGGCTGCTACCCTTGTCTGACTGCCGTATTGCTGCTTCAGAATTTCTCTTGTCTCCAGCGTGCTCTTGCCCCATATGCCGGACGCGTTTATAATTTCTGCCTTTTCATCTTCAATATTTATATATACAGGTTTATCGGATTTCCCATAAACAACGACGCCATCATAGCCAGCATTCTTAAGCTCAGTGCCCCAGCTGCCGCCCAGGTTGCAGTAACTGAACTGTTCGGGGGTTGTAGCCGGTGATTTACCGCAAACGAGCCACCTTACAGCGCCGACTCCGGGTGAAATTCCAGCCAGCGGTCCGGTAATAAATATCAGGCGGTTATCAGGATCAAATGCCCTGACTTCCGGTTTAACCTCATCCCAGTATATTTTTGCTGCGATACCCCTTCCTCCTAGAAATCTGTCCGCGTAATCCAGCGTCGAAACAGTACTAATTTTCCCCGATGATAAATCCACTCTCAGAATTTGACCAGCGTATCCATATTTACCTGTCATAACATTCCTTGCCCTTTCTTTTGATCTGTCATAGCCAATTTACGTTATCCAAAAGCTGTCGTCAAGTTTGGTTATTGTCTTTTGCGAGCCGATTGCCTACACGCTCTCTTGGTTTAATAAAATGCGAAGCAATCTCACACTTGAAGTTAAGCGAGGAGCAAATTGTCTTTGCGAGGAGTTCTCCAGAACCATGACCGACGAAGCAATCCTGATGATGTACTCATACTGGCGTAGGTCAGTATCCAAGAGACTGTTTACTGGATTCCGGACTAAATCCAGAATGGCACGAGTAACGATAATTTTACTGGATCCCGGCTCGGAGGTTTGTCCTGAGCTGTCGAATGACTGGAGTGACAATAGATATGGGCCGAGAGCGCAGGGGTGAGCTCGTTATTGTCTTTGCGAGCCGCTTGCCTA
>CAYHBE010000246.1:0-3280 GCA_964354765.1 uncultured Dehalococcoidales bacterium
TTCCATGACTCTTCACCGGAAATTGACTCAGCATACCGTGAAGAATAAGCCCCTTTCTGGCAGACTCCTCCACCAAGTTCTGCTTCTGCATCTCCTCTATCACCGTACACCCCACCGCACACATCAAAGGATTCCCGGAATGCGTAGAATGGAGATGCCCAAACTCCTTCGCCTCCTTCGACCCCATAATATCCGCTGGCCCAAGCAGCGCAGATAGAGGCAATCCCCCACCACACAACTTCCCTATCGTGATAAAGTCAGGCTTCAAAGGATGATCTATTATCGTCCCATCCTCGTCCACCGAATTGTCGTAGTGTTGATACGCCCATAACTTCCCCGTCCTCCCAAATCCCCCCTGTATCTCATCCATACACAAAGGTATATCCTTGTACGTCTCCTGTAGCATCATCACCCTCTTAATCGTAGGATGAAACCTATGAAACTGCCCACTCGGAGCATGATACGGCTCCATAATCATGCACGAAGTAGCCTCCGGCTTCGTCCCAAACCTCGACTCCCCTAACTCCGGAAACACCCCCAACTCCGTCCACGTCATCCTCCCAGCCATAATCATAGCCCCCAACGTCACCCCATGCATCTGATCACACTTAGCACCCTCCTTACCCACATCATCCGGATCAACCAACCCACCCCACACCCCAGGCTTACCATAAAACACCCGACACACCCTCCAAAACGCCTCCGTAGCCTCTGATCCAGTAGTAAACAGAGCCACCGACTCAAACCCGGTCAACTCCTTAAGCATAGAAATATACCTGTCCCGCCAGTAGTCCTGACGGTGAGTAGAATAGGAACAAAACGCCTGCCCATCCAACCCCATCACACCTATCACCGTGTCCCGAATAGGCTTAGAAGAAACACCGTTACCTAAGATAGCAGCAAAGATGCCACCAGCAGCCAAGTCTATCATATCTCCCTCCTTAAATTCTCCCAATCATCCCTTACCCCATAACAATTCACTTCACCATTCCCCCTCCTCCTGTTCTCAGGACTATTCGGACACACGTGAAACTCACAACACTCATACTCAAACCGAATACAATTGTTCCTCCCCTTTATACACGGATCACGCTCATGTAATACCCTCGCTAATTCTAAAGATTCCAACCTCAACACCTCATGCATCCTAGAGTAGGTAAACATAAACCACCTTTCTGAGAAAAAAAAATTACGAAACTAAAGATTGTTGGATAGCCACCACTCGGCGTAGGTGAAGTCTTGCTCTGTGTCTATTTCTATTTGCGCGGGAGTTATGTATGCGACACACCGGCGTCCCCATAGCCGACCCTCCGATATGGGGGGGGTGGGTATGTGGTTATCAAGGTTATCATGTCCAGCGTCTGATAATACACAATATGTAAACTTTGATACGATGTCTATGTACCCATTGGCCCTGTAAGTACTCGTAATTACTTGGTTTGGTAGGTCCGACTGTCCTTGTGCTATCTCATCGAGATACTGTCCGCGGAGAGTGAAGCACTTGAAGGCACTCTCGGACATGATCTCTACTGATCGGAGCCCGGTAGCCTCATCGTCCTCTATCATTATAGATATAGCTTGTTTGATGTCGTTGGGATCTCTAAACGGCGTGGTAGGTCGAAGGTAAGCTATGATTGAAACAGGCTTGTTTAGCCACTTTAGCGCGTGTTTTACAACGTCGATGTCAAGTTGACTATCTGATACCTGGTCACGATAAATCACCGTTGCGCCAGCATCCTGGGCTATTTGACCATACTGTTTTGAGTCGGTAGAGACTATGACATCGGTGAAAAGGTGGGTTTCAAGGGCGGTTTCGACAGACCAAACTAGGAGGGGTTTGTTGCCTAACAACCTTATATTTTTGTCTTTTACTCGCTTAGATCCTGAGCGGGCAGGTATTAAAGCAATTGTCATATTTTACTGTAATTGTATCCCGTTGTTAGCCCACTATACAAATAAAGTTTAATCTTATCCAATACTTACCATCGCCTTGCATTTTGCAAGCTCAAGCCTCTGGTTATCGGTCCTACCGTGCTTTACGTCCCTCTTCTAATATCATAGCTATTTATCATTGTCAAGGGTTATTTTGGTTGTACATTTTTGTACGGTAATACATTTTTGATGTATTTGATATCGTTGGACAATTCTATTTTATCCTTGAAAGTGGCTAGTTATTTACCAGTTTTTTCACATGACTTACAAGCTTTATTTGGTAATGGTTATGGACAGTTAGGTTATTTTAGCAGTTATGGCATATTTAATGCTTTATAGTAGGTTCCTGGGTAGTTAAACTAAAGGGAAGGGAGAAAAGATATGACAATGAACGAATTAAGGCAATGGAAAGAGATTATTTGGAAAGAATACTTATCTTCTAATCCGGAAAAAACCGAGTTGGGCGAGATATTGGCATGGAACCAGTATAAAGCGAGAATGCAGAGAACGATGGATAGGTTTATCTCTGAAAGTCATTGGTCGAATGAAAAATAGGCGTGGTTAAAATCTGAATAAGAAAGGGGAGTAAGATGGAAAAGATGAAAGAGATTAAAAGCAAGGAAGAATTTTTACAGTGGGCGAAGGATGTTAATTTTTGTATGGAAAGTAAGCGCAATCACATTTGTGACTTGCAGGATGTTTTCTGCCGTGGTCAAGATGGAGATATGAAACAACTCAAAACATGGTTTCTGGATGTTTCTCCGATAGAGAAGCAACTACTGACATTCTCCATTATCAAGGCAATGGGAGAAGAAACAGCGTATCGGTTTATTAAGGCGTGGGCCAGGCGACAGGCGGATATTTGTATTGAAGAGAACATGAAAGAGATTGACGATGGGTTAAAGAGATTGAATGAAGAAAGATGGGCATTTGCTCAAGAAAAGGGTGAGATCGATAAAAAGATAAATAATCAGTCCAAAATCATATCGGATCTAAATGGTAAATTAGAATCAAAGGAATTTACAAACGCCCAGCTCCATAAAACTATTACACACTTAGAACAAACCATTGACACACAAAGGAATGACCTTGACGCCGCATACAAAGCAATAAATGAGACCGATAAGTTCAAAGCTTATCTCCGGACGGTGTTAAAGGAAAATGACCTAAAATCTGAATAGATACAAACCACTGTCCACCCTATACGACACTGGGTAAGGGAGAAAGCTATGAAATCAAAATATCAAGTCTATGGGATCGGGAAAGATGGGAGATTAACTCATGCTGGAGTAGTTGAAATTGCAAAAGTAAGCCGATGGACTTTGCTTAGAGTAGAAAGAGAATGGCG
>CAYHBE010000247.1:0-3272 GCA_964354765.1 uncultured Dehalococcoidales bacterium
CAATTCAGACGCTAGTTTGCGTGCGTAGTCTAGATGCTGGTCAGAGATCGGAACAATCATTACCTGCACAGGAGACAGCCACACCGGAAAAGCTCCCGCATACCGCTCGATCAGGAAAGCCATTGTTCGCTCAATTGCGCCAATTGAAGAGCGGTGGATGACAATCGGTTCTTTTTCTTTGCCATCTTTATCGATATAGGTCAATTGAAAACGCTTTGGCGCAACGAAGTCATATTGCACAGTAAAGAGTGTATCTTCTTTGCCGGCGAAATTCTTCATCTGGATATCGATTTTGGGACCGTAAAAAGCAGCTTCATTGGCAGCTTCAAAGAAATTAGCATTTCGTTGTCGCAGCACCTGCCTCAGCACGTCTTCGGCGTAGTCCCATGCCGCATCAGCCTTGTAGTATTTTTTATCGTCCTTCCGGTCACCCAGGGATAGGCGGTATCGCCTGCCGGTATCTAAACCGAGTACTTTCGCTGCATACTCGATAAGGTCGAGCGCTTGCATTATCTCATCGATAGCCTGGTCGGACCGGCAAATAATATGGGCGTCAGCCAAACAAAAGCTTCTTACACGTGTTAATCCGGTCAATTCTCCTGATTTTTCGTAACGGAATTGTTTTGCTAGTTCTGCAATCCTGAATGGCAGCTCCTTATAAGACCTTGGTTTGCTCGCATAATACTGATAGTGGTGAGGGCAGGTCATAGGGCGAAGCATCAGTTCCTCTTCGTCCACCTTCATTACCGGGTACATAGTATCCTTATAATATGGATAGTGCCCGGATGTCCTGTAAAGTTCGACCTTTGCCAGGTCAGGCGTATAAACGTGCTTGTACCCTCTTTTGATTTCCTCATCGACCACAAAACGTTCCAGTATTCTGCGGATAATAGAACCTTTTTCTGTAAAAATAGGTAATCCTTTGCCAATTAAATCCGTAAAGACAAAAAGATCGAGGTCTTTACCTATTTTCCGGTGGTCTCTTTTTTTCAACTCTTCCTGGAAAGCCAGGTATTCATCCAATTCCTTTTTGGAAATAAAACCTATCGCGTAAATACGCTGGAGCATCGGACGTTTTTCACTGCCCCGCCAGTAAGCGCCGGCGATGGACATGAGTTTAAATGCTTTAATACTGCCTGTGTATTTTACATGGGGACCGCGGCACATATCTGTGAATTTTCCCTGCCGGTAGATAGTCACCTGCTCCTCGGGAAGTTCATCGATCAGTTCCAGTTTATAAGGTTGGTCCTTGAAGATACGCCGTGCTTCTTCCTTTGAGACTAACTCGCGGGTAAAAGGCAGGTTCGCTTTCACGATTTCCTGCATCTTCGCTTCGATGACAGGCAGGTCATCAGGCGTGAGCGGTCGGGGAAGGTCAAAATCATAGTAAAAGCCATCCTCAATGGTAGGACCAATACCGAATTTGGTTTCCAGAAAGAGAGATTGGACCGCCTCTGCCATCACATGAGAAGTCGAATGACGCATGGTATCTAATTTTTCGTCAATTGCTTTTTCTTCGTTTGCCATATTCTTACCTTACGAAAACAAAACCCCCCACCCACGCGGGACCGAGAGGCTTAGTGTTTCAATTATAGCAATCTGACTCCTGTTTGACAATAAATTCTGTTTATGTTACCGTTGAAAAAAGGACAAATATGATAGAAGCCTCTCAGAAAAACTTTTGGTACTATTATTACTTTACAGGGCACGAAGGTGCGCTTGAGAGGTATTGACGTCTGGCAATAAATTAAATAATAAATATGAAAAATTCCGAGAGCCCTCTCAAGCAGAGGGCTCTTTGTTTTTAGAAAAATAGACCTGAATGGAGAACGCCAATGATCATCATGAAAAGCGATGCCACTACTGAGCAAATCAATAACGTAATCAGCGAAATTGAAAAATACGGCTTGCGCGCTGATGTATCACGGGGTGATTTCCGTACCGTTATCGGGCTTATCGGCGATGAACGTAAAATCCCGTTTGATCACTTTGCAGTCCTGCCTGGAGTCAAGGAGGCAAGAATGGTCGAAACACCTTATAAACTTGTCACCCGTGAGTATGCAAAGTTGGTAGGCGAGGCAGTAGAAAGACGCATTAAAGTAAACGACATCGAAATTGGCGGAGACGAACCGGTGTTCATTGCAGGACCTTGTGCCATCGAAAGCAAGACGCAGTTGTTCACCATTGCCGAAGGAGTCAAAAAAGCAGGCGCTCATATTCTACGTGGAGGGATTTTCAAACCGCGCACATCTGTACATTCCTTCCAGGGTTTGGGGGGAGAGGGGGAAGATGAAGCCAGGGAAGCGCTCGAGTGGATGCGGGAAGCAGGTAACCGCTTTGAAATGCCGATTGTAACGGAAATCAGAGGTGAAGCTCAGGTTGATCTTGTAGCTAAATATGTCGATATCATTCAGATTGGTGCGCGGAATATGTATGACCAGGACTTGCTTATCAAGGTTGCCCGCACCAAGAAACCGATCCTCTACAAAAGGCATTTCGGCGCCGGCATCGAAGAATTCCTATCTTTTACAGAATATATGGTTGCCGAAGATAATAAAGATATTATTCTATGCGAGAGGGGCGTCTTGCCTCTCGGTAAAGGGAAAAGTTATACTAGATACACACTTGACTTATCAGCCGTCCCGGTTTTACAGAAAGAGACATACCTGCCTGTTATTATCGACCCGAGCCATGCTGCCGGACGGCGAGACCTGATCTATAGCTTGAGCTGCGCGGGGATAGCCGCCGGTGCTTGCGGACTCATCATTGAGGTGCATCATAATCCCGTGGAAGCCCTCGTGGATAGCCAGCAGCAAATAACGCCTGAAGAACTCAAAGAGGTCATCACCACTTGTCAGAAGATACATAAAGATATCGGGACCAGGAGAAACGGAGGGTAATCGGGGCGAGGTATGAAAAAAATTCGCGTGGCGCTTGGTCAAAGCGGTTACCATATATATATTGGTACAGACTCACTCGCACAAACCGGACGATTGCTCAAGGAATTCGGATTCGACGACAAGGCGGTAATTATTACCGATCCGACAATAAAAAACCTGTACGCAATCAGCCTGAGGCAGAGTTTGATAGGAAATGGATTTAAAACTATCATCCTGGAAGTACCCGAAGGCGAGGAAAGCAAGTCACTGGATTCTGCCGAACGCCTGTACGAGGAATTGACGGATTTTGATGTTGAGCGTTTGACCCCGATAATAGCTTTGGGCGGTGGTGTAATCGGTGATTTAGCTGGATTTGTGGCAGGACCTACTTAA
>CAYHBE010000248.1:0-3263 GCA_964354765.1 uncultured Dehalococcoidales bacterium
TGTGGGAAAAGCATGACTGGGGAAGTCTTTCATCGAAGAAGCAAGCCCGGGGAAAAATTGTTCAAGCGAAAGGCTAATTGACATCATATAAGATTTCTTGATATGCTATACGAAGCTGGAACAGGCGTAGCAAAATAACGCTTGCTGTAGCCGGGCTCATGCAGTGGTTTAAGCCACAGGACTAGCAATCCTGTGGCTTTTTTATGGGGTAAAATTATGAAATTATTCTCAAGTAAAAAAGGAGCAGTCACCTTAGCTCTGTTTGTTGTGCTGTTCCTTATTGCCGTAAAGATAATCGTCTCGATCATCACTGAAAGTATCAGTATCACAGCACAAGCCACTGACAGCTTACTTGATTTGTTTGCGATCGGCGTAGCCTTTCTTGCGATTCGCTTTGCCAGCGAACCAGCCGATGAAGAACATCCCTTTGGTCACGGCAAAATTGAAGGTGTGGCTGCGGTTGTCCAGGCAGGATTGATTCTGGCGGCTGTGGCTTTTATCGTCTACTCGGCTATCGACCGCATCATTCACGGAACTCCTCTTGAAACTACCTTGCCCGGAATCTACGTCATGGTTGTATCGGTTATTGCCAGTATCTTATTGTCACGTCATCTGCAGCAGGTAGCAAAAACCACCGGTTCAACAATGGTTGATGCTCTAGCAAAAAACATAAATGCAGATATCTTTTCGGCAGCAGGCGTGTTGATCGGATTGATCGTCGTCCAATTGACTAAAATACTAGTTTTAGATTCAATTATTGCATTGATTATGTCGGTTTTAATTTTAAGGTCGGCTTACCAGGTTCTCATGCGGTCTTTTACTGAACTGACCGATACTCGTTTACCCAACGACGAACATGACATTCTGC
Organism: uncultured Dehalococcoidales bacterium; assembly: GCA_964354765.1. Lineage (GTDB taxonomy): Bacteria > Chloroflexota > Dehalococcoidia > Dehalococcoidales > Fen-1064 > JAURWL01. Next base: position 869 of record CAYHBE010000248.1, read on the forward strand.
TTAATGTCATCAAGGAACACCTCAACCAGTTTTCGGGTTTTCATGAAGTCCGCACCAGGAGGGCGGGAAGCCAGCGGTTCATCGATCTGCATCTTGTAATGCCGCGCAACACCAGCGTTGAAGAAGCTCACGTTATGTGTGATCATCTGGAAAAGGACATCAATGACCGGTTACCCGAAGCGAGTGTAGTCATCCATGTTGAACCGTGTGGCGACGGAGACTGCCAGGTATGTATTATTGCCGAATGCGAATTACGCGGAAATGCAGCTTAAGACTTAATAATCTGTTGGACTCCCGAAACGATAAACCACCCTCCGAAACCCAGGAGTAACAAGCTGCAAACAACAAAGATTGCTGTTTGGAACTTCTTCCCCCACAGGGTCTTCGTCCGATAAATAACCAGGGAAACTACTGATAACCAGATAAGATCGCATGTCCAGTGAGTCAGGATAAATACTGGCAATCCTACGGTTCCAAATTCAACGAATTTCATTACGAGCGTGATGCCGATTGTTGCCCACCAGAGGAGGAAGAACGGGTTGCTTATGCTCATAATAATGCCTGCAGTGACTCCCCCGTAGGCTAAATCTTTACCACTGTCAACAACTTCTCTGCGCGCCCGAAACATACCGATACCCATCCAGATAATCATCGCTCCACCCACAATACTCAGGACTATTTGTACTATATTGTTCTCGAAGAAACGGGAAAAGCCGAAGTATATCAAGAGAATGATCGGTACCTCAACGACCGCGTGACCCAGTGAAATTTGAACACCTGCCCACGGACTACGGTAACTTTTTGCAACCGTGACAGCAAACATGGGACCCGGAGTCATTACCCCGGAAAGAGAAATAACGATCACGCTTAAGATAATCGGTAACAACCTGGCACCTCTAAATGATTGTAACCCAGCCTTGATAAGTTATGCTACTTTGTGGTATTGGAAAGTTGATAGAATAGGATGTATGATAAAAACTCAAAAGTTGAAACTTTGCTGACAGTTGAATGCTGAGTGCCGAAAGCCTGTATCGTGGAGAATTATGTCGCTTGATCTCTCAAAGGTCGTAAAACAGATTTCAGATATGGTAGCTCAATTTACCAGTCATCGCCAGGAGCGAAATGACCGGATTGACCGCGCCTTGGAAATTCTTTTTAACCAAGCAAATAAATTAGATTCTCTCAAGAAGAAAATTGCGCTGAGCAAAACAACATGGTTGGTAGCCGAACCTGTGAACTCAATTGACCTTCAAATATCACTGCCTGAGACACCATCTGACTTTACGGTGATGGCTACGGACGGTTCTCATATCGATGTCGACCGTCACCATGCGACTCGCTGCTACCTGATTAACATCGGGACGGTCGAGTTGAGGTACGGATCCCATCCGGATGCTTTTCTTGATAGCGAACCGGTAATCTATTCGAGCGATGATGACCTGGTGATTGCCTCCCCGGATGGCTTACGCGAGGTGCCCATCGAAGGCAACTTGCTCGGTATCAAACGCAGCCTGGAGGAATGCCGCCGGCTATCGGAGATGGCTGCTGCGCTTCCATCTGGGTGTACGGCGTTGGGACTCATGGACGGTTCCCTGATTCTCTGGAATCTTGAAGGTTACCCGGAATTTGTAACTGAATCATTACTTGATAATAGATTCTTATCTTACCTTGAAGAAATATGCCGCTCGGCACTGGACAAACGGCTAGCTGTGGCGAGTTATATCAGCTTTCCAAGGAGTGCAGATGTAACCAATTTGCTGCGTGTTGCAGTTTGTCCCAGGGAATCAGTGGACAGCGACCGCTGTTCGAGCTGCGCGACAAGAGAATGCGCTCAGATTGCCGGTGTCTTTGACCGCCAGCTGTTTACCCTATTGTTGAAGGAGGGAGAACGGACAGGACTTTTTATCAGTCCGTCAAAAATTCAACGGAGATACGGGAAACACCAGGTTTATTTCTTCTACTTGAGGATAAACGAAGAAATTGGGCGAGTGGAAATACCACGATGGGTGGCTGAAGATATAAGTAAAGTCGACCTTGTGCACTCGCTGATAGTTGACCAGTGCCGCAGAGGACAGGGTTATCCTGTTGCCTTGAGCGAAGCTCATGAAAAAGCCGTTGTCACTGGAGCTGACCGCGATAACTTCTGGCGTATGGTCGATGAATCACTGGTGGGGGAAGGTTTGCCAGTCACCGAGTCGGAGAAAAGCCGCAGCAAAAGAACAAAATGGATATAGAAGAATTAATACAGTAGCCATATAATCATTACTCAATAATCAAGTATATATTTTAATGAAACATAGATTATCCAGGTATGCATTTAGGACTTGATGTATTATAATTTGTTTCGTATTTCGGTATTAGATATTCGAAATTTGGAATTGTTATGACCAAGATT
>CAYHBE010000249.1:0-3249 GCA_964354765.1 uncultured Dehalococcoidales bacterium
CACTCATTGCCTCCCAGACGAAAAGTTCGGAATCCTTACTGAGTGGCCAGCCAGAAATGTCCTGATCCTTCTTCAATTCCTCGATATCAAACCGGGACGTCCTAGTTATCTTGAATACTGTCTGTCCCGAAAGACTCGCGTTAAAAGTGCTTCTTGCCTCACGCCCTCTTGTGTAATATACTGTTAGCTTGGCGGAACTAAAACTAAGGCATTAGCAAGAAGAATACGTTGGAGGGTTGATAACCATGAATTTCGGACTGACCGAAGAGCAGGCAATGATAAAAGCAGCGGCAAAAGATTTCGCTGACAAAGAAATTGCACCGATTGCACGAGAAATTAACCGCAATAAGATTTTCCCGGTCGAGCTTTTAAAGAAAATGGGGAAGCTGGGTTTCCTCGGGCTGATTTTACCAACAAAATACGGCGGGGGCGGCGCCGATTACATCTCATACTGTGTCATGCTCGAGGAAATTTCTCATGCAGATGTTGGTACTGCAGCGAGTACCTCAGCTCATATGTCATTATGCGCACACTCGATTGAAGGCTGGGGGAGTGAAGCACAAAAACAAAAATACCTGCCTAAATTGTGCAGTGGCGAATACTTCGGATTTCTCGCTTCGACCGAGCCCGATGCCGGCAGCGATGTTGCCGGTATCCAAACTCTCGCGACTTTACAGGGAGACTCGTGGGTGCTGAACGGCAACAAAATGTGGATCACCAACGGCTCCTACGGTGAGGCAGGGATTGTCATTGCCCAGACGCAGAAGGGTTCCGGGTCTAGGGGTCTGACAGCTTTCCTGATAGAAAAGGGTACGCCTGGCTTCACCAGTAAGGCCATTCATAACAAGCTCGGTTTACATTCTTCGGATACTGCGGAACTTGCTTTCGATAATTGTCGTATCCCAAAAGACAACCTGCTGGGACCGGTCGGCAAGGGGATGTCAGTCGCGCTGTCTGCTTTTGATTGCGCCCGACTAGGGGTGGCAGCGCGATCGGTCGGGGCGGCACAGGCGTGTATCGACGCATGCGTCAGCTATTCACAGAACCGAAAGCAGTTCGGCAAGCCGATAGGCAATTTCCAGCTCGTCCAGGAACTCATCGCCGATATGACCGTCGAAACCGAAGCGGCGCGTTTGCTAACATACCGTGCAGCGACCATAAAAGATACTACCGGTGAGGCTGCGACAATAGAGACATCAATGGCTAAGTACTACGCCTCTGAGGTAGTGCAGCGAGCTGCGCACAACGCTATCCAGATCCACGGCTCCTATGGCTATTCGGATGAGTACCCGATTGAAAGAATCTGGCGTGACGTCAGGATTGGATCAATACTGGAAGGGACATCGCAGGTACACAAATTAATCATTGGGCGGGCAAAGACGGGATTTAATGCTTTTTCTTAGTCCGTTCTAACATTGCGAGGGTTACTCCGGAAGGCTCGTTGAAAAGACAGATCTTAGTGCCCGGAATTATTTCATGTGGGCTTTCAACAATAAAGCCGCCATACTTTGTTACGAGCTTTGCCTTGGCTTCAATATCTTCAACGCGGACATAAACTGTTAGAAACGGAAGTTTGGCTCGTCGGAGAGTGAATACACCGCCTCCAGAGAAATCGTTTTGTGATTCTTTGACTGGGAATTCATAGATACCGATCTTTTTATCAAACTCGGGAACCCATCCGAACACCTTTTTTAAAAAGACGGTTGTTTTTTCCGCATCGTGAGAGGCCAGTTCCCAATATACAACTGGATTCTTTTTCATAAGAGCATCCTTTTAATAGTGACTCAGCTTTGTCAATTTTTTTAGGTGACCGTAATGACTGCACTATTTCGCAACGATCTCGACCAAGGTGAGCTCGAACTTAAGGGTTTTCCCGGCTAATGGAGAATTGCCATCGACGGTGATAGTTGTATCATTTACTGCAGTGATAAGAAAAGACCGGACGGAGCCGTCTGAGCTTTGTCCGCTGATATACTGCCCAACAACAGGAGTATAATCTGCTGGCAATTGACTCTTTTCCACTACCTGAACCATGTTCGCGTCCGGCAGACCATATCCTTTCTCCGGTGGAATTGTGACAGTTTTAGTTTCGCCGACTTCCATACCTCTGACAGCATCTTCGAATCCCGGGATCACTGTATTTTCCCCGATGGTAAATTCAATCGGTTCTTTGCCGCTCGAGGTGTCATAGACAGTCCCGTCCTCAAGAGTCAGTGTATAATCGACTTTTACCGTATCTCCGTCTTTTGCTCCTGTTTTACCGGAACAACTTGCAAACGAAAAAATACTTATTACGACCAGGGTGGACGCTAAAACAAATAATAATTTTTTAATCAAACTAATCTCCAATCGCTCACGACTCTAAAGTCTAAAGTTCCTCACGTACCTGAATTATAACACGGCGAGTAGCTTAAATTCACAGATAATCCACGAAAATAGCTTCGAATATGCAGCGGGGATGTCACCATATTATACGCTTCTCGATTATATTTACGTAGGTGTATGTATATCAGATTCAACTACCTATCATCGATAATTAATTTAGATGGAGTAATCCGTCGGTCAAGAAACCCAAAATAATAACTTTTCGAGACGGATTTTTGTTTCAACCCGCCTCAAAATTGAATAGTTGAATACACTCATACAGGAGACGAAAATGGCAAACGAAATGGGTAAAGCAATTGGTATCGAGGTCGTATCAGGAGTGGTAATCGGACTGACGGTTGGCAATCTTACTTCCCCGGGGACAGGTAAAGAGAACGGAGAATGGGTCAGGGAAAAAGCTGGTCAATTCAAAGAAAAAGCGAGAGAAATAAAGAGCCGCTTGAGGAAAAAGTCCGATGGTCATGAAGAGGAAGACCTAGAAGAATTCGAAGCGTAAGGCAAGGTTACCATCAGGTAACTCAATAATGTGGCAAGCCTTAAAAAGGCGATGGCCATTAATCATCGTACAAGAGAATTATTGAAGTTCCAGATGAGTACAGGGTGATTTTAACGATCGTAATCGGCTACCCTGCAATACCATGGCCTCAGCCGCGCCCGAGGAAAGAGCTGAAAAAACTGGTTTGCTACGAGAAATTTTTATCTGAGTAAACAATGTTTCTTCTTTACTATTGGTTTCGTTGCTCTTTGATTTTAGGGTTGCTATAATTAGAGTCTGTTGGGTTTACAACTCCCTCAATTCGCATCCACATTCCCCGATAGCTCAACGGTAGAGCGGGCGGCTGTTAACCGCTAGGTTCTAGGTTC
>CAYHBE010000250.1:0-3231 GCA_964354765.1 uncultured Dehalococcoidales bacterium
ACTGAGCTACGCTGGCATCTATCCAATTATATGGCTGAGGTACCCCAATGTAAAGGTGAAAAGAGCCGTGCATTATTCATAACAACCATCTTTCAAAGGATATCGTTGTCTTTGTCAAGTAGTTTTTACGTACTATTCAACAACACCGATATCTAACCTATAATTAAATTATGCATCGATCCAAGTTTCAAATATCCTATCGATACTTATGAGGTTCTGTAATGGACGAATGGATGACAGTTGAGCGAGCGGCTGTTTATTTTGGAGTCTCACAAGCACACATCCGCAAGCATATAAAAAAGGGCTGGCTGGACAGCTTCCGGTTCGGGTATCCGCTGCGGCTTAAATCTTCAGAGCCTGATGCGTTTATCTTACCCTTCGAAGATATATAGATTTCCGAATCGCTGCCAGTTAAATTACGCCAAAGTGCAAATTTGATTACATGCCTTCCGTATGGTAGTATATTTTCATTCAGGCACTAAATATTGCCCCTGGAGTCCTAAAAAGGACTCCTCTTTTGTAAACGGAAAGGTTAAAAAACCGTAGTTCCCCTAACCGGTGCCCAGGAAGATACCATGCAGGTCGAGGAAGAGCTTGCCCGATTTTCACCCGAAAAAGATACACTCTTTACTATCGGGGTTTTCGATGGCGTACACCTGGGACACAGGTACCTGATTTCTCAACTGGTTGCGCAGGCTAAACAACAGGGTTTACTCAGCGGAGTCGTTACCTTTAAACAGCACCCCCGGGAATTGCTTTCTCCACATTCTCGACCATCCTATTTGACTACTCTCGAAGAGCGAGAGCAGCTCTTAAAAAAGGAAGGCGTCGATCTGGTTGTCGCCCTCTCCTTCACCCGGGAGCTCGCAAACCTCAACGCACGTGAATTTGTAACCGTAATGATGAAATACTTGCGCATGCGTGGACTTGTGATCGGACCTGATTTCGCCCTTGGAAAAAACAGGGAAGGCAGCGCTGCAGCACTGAGCGCACTCGGAAAAGAGATGGGATTTACTGTCGCTTCTGTTGATCCGAAAAAACTGGATGGAGAAGTTGCCAGCAGCACTGCCATCAGGAATGCCTTGGCTGAAGGAAATATGCAGAAGGTAACCCGATTGTTCGGGCATCCATTTAGTCTTCGTGGTAAGGTCACCACCGGCGAGCACCGCGGAGTCGGGCTCGGTTTTCCGACCGCAAATATAGAAGTTGATGCCCGCCAGGCACTTCCTCCCGACGGCGTTTATGCGACCTGGGCGTATGTTGGCGGCAAAACATATCAATCGATGACTAACATCGGCAAGCGCCCGACTTTCGGTGCCCATAACAAGCGCACCATTGAAGTATACATCCTCAGTTACGACCAGGACCTGTACGGCAAAGACTTAAAAATCGAACTGGTAGAACGCTTGCGGGGCGAACGTAAATTTGAGAACACCGATGCTCTCAAGCAGCAAATAGCTGAAGATGTGAAGCGGGGTAAAGAGATCCTGGACGATACAGGAAAAAAATAAAATGGATACTATTAAAACAAGCTTTACCGATAAAGAATTAAGATACCTCCTTAAACGGGGAGTATCGGAAATTATAGTCGAATCAGAGTTAGTCCATCTCCTTAAGTCAGGCAAAAAACTCAGGCTCAAGGAAGGATTCGATCCCAGCACAACAGATATTCATATGGGTCATATGGTCGGGTTGCGTAAACTGCGACAGTTCCAGGATATCGGTCACCAGGTCGTGCTTATAGTTGGCGACTGGACAGCCCAGATCGGCGACCCGTCCGGCGCCTCTATTACCCGCCCGATGCTTTCAGCTGAGCAGGTAAAAGCCAACGCTGAGACCTATATGAAGCAGTTCTTTAAGGTGGTTGACCGCAGCAAGACGGAAGTCAGATGGCAGAGTGAATGGTTTGGCAAGTTTTCACTCACCGATGTTATCAGGCTCACCAGCAAATTCACCGTCGCACAAATGCTTCAGCGTGAAGACTTTAACAACCGTTTTAACGCTAACAAACCGATTGCGGTGACAGAACTTCTCTACCCGATGCTGCAGGCGTACGATTCGGTTGAGGTGATGGCTGACGTCGAATTTGGCGGGCAGGACCAGAAATTTAACTTTCTGGTAGGTCGCGAGCTTCAAACCATGCTGGGGCAGAAACCGCAGCAGTGTTTCATGACTGGGCTGCTAGTTGGATTGGACGGCGTCCAGAAAATGAGCAAGAGCCTGGGGAATTATATTGGGATTGATGAACCTCCTAACGAAATTTACGGCAAGGTAATGTCCCTGGCAGATAATATGATTATCCAGTATTTCGATTTACTGACCGACATTGCTGAAGAAGAGCTTGCTGAAATGAATGAAGAGCTTACAGGCGGCAAAGTTAATCCAATGAACATGAAGAAGCAGCTTGCTCGCGTGCTGGTAACTCAATTATATGACGAATCTACCGCCCTTCAGGCAGACGAGCATTTTACTCGCGTTTTTCAGAAGAAAGAGCTGCCGGAAGAAGTGGCGGAATGCAATGTGAGCGCCGGTGAAGATATTCGGGACATACTGGTGAAAGCCAACCTGGTGAAAAGCAAAGGGGAGGCGAACCGCCTCATCCAGCAGGGTGCTGTCAGCATTGAAGGTACCAAAATCACCAACCCGGCGACGCCGTGCCCCGACGGCTCAATCATTAAAGTCGGCAAGCACCGGTTTATCAAAGTGCTGATAAAAGAGGAGAAATAAGCCTAAGCCCGTCTGCTCTCCCTTTTGAAGAGGAATTATTACCGCCCCACCAGATCGCTACGTGACTAAAGTAATCTCCCTGTGTCCCTCTTTCAAAAAGAGGGATTATTTTTCCCACCACCGGATCGCCACGTCGTCCATACGGACTTCCTCGCGATGACATTGAGAAGTGAGATTGCCACGTCGCAAAGCTCCTCGCAACGACACTTCGGTGTCGAATTACAGAAACATATAGATTGTTAACGTGCGAAGACCCTCTTGCGCCTGAGGACGCATGAGCCCTTCGGTGTCCCCGACACCGAAATGAGGCTTGCCGCTCTTAAACGAAAAATGAATCTTTTTATTTCGAAACCTTAAAAAAAGTAAAAAACAAATTCATGGTTTCGAATGCTTTTATTCGTTTGTTAAGCGACCAATATTCCAATGCCTCTTAAAAGGCACACGCGCGTTTTAGCGCGAGGGGATGGATTCTGACGAACGTATTTAACACTACTCTTTTTACTG
>CAYHBE010000251.1:0-3227 GCA_964354765.1 uncultured Dehalococcoidales bacterium
CAGTGGTGCACCGTGCAGTCCACATTGCTGATGTCGAACCACACGCCGCTGCCGTGGTTCTTGAGAAAACGGGAGTTCTCCATGATGGCACCGCGGGTGAACGCGATCTTGTTGCCGCCCGCCTCCCAGCCGCGAGGGTAATTTTTGACATTGTTCCGCTGTACTGTGCAGCCGTCGAAGTGCAGGCGGTGGGCATGGTTGGCGGTGAATCCCTGCTGGCCGTTGTCCTGGAAGACGCAGTGCCGCACCGTTATGTCTTCGGCCCTGACCGACGCCCCGGTGCTGTTGGACCATTCAAAAGTGCAGTCCTCCACCACCGCGTGAGCCTCGCGGAATTGCGCCATGGCCTGCTGGGCCCGATTGGCGGCGTAGCGGAAACGCAGGCCGCGGGTGTGAATGTGGGCGCCGGTGACGATCCAGACCTCAGACCGGGTGGAGCCCTCAACAGGCCGTTCAGCGAGGGTTTCGTCCGGATTGCGTCTGACGCTCAAATGCAGTCGCTGGCGCTGGAGGTCCACGAAGAAAGCGCCGTCGGTCAGTTCGTTCAGGCTTGAGACTTTGCGCAACAGGGCACCGGCGATAAAGATCTGCTCGGAGCCGCCCGGATTGTGGTCGTCGCCCTGGAACAGCCGATGGGGCCACGGGATACTGTAGGTGCCGTCCGTCTCTTTGCTCCAGCCGGTGAGTGGGTCGGCACCTGTGATGACCACGGTTGTGCCAGGAGCCGCCTCGAAACGAATGGGGTGCTCCTTCGTTCCCGACTGCGCGATGGTGACTTTCTCGCGGTAAACGCCAGAGTAGATTTGAACAATGTCGCCCGGTTGCACCAGTTGGGCAGCGAGGTTGATGGTCCTTAGCGGTTGTGTATCCGATCCTGGATGGGAATCACTTGCTCCCGTCGTTGAGGGATTGACGATGAGAGTTTTGGCCTGCGCAGCGAAAGTCAGCAGCAGGACGGCAAGAGTAATGATCGGAATCCGGAGTTTCATTTTGCCGCCCCCTCGCTGAAACTGTTTATCTGACTGGGCAAGGTGAGGATCGTCATCTCCACGGGCCAACTGGCTCGATACTCATCCTCGTACAAGCCGATCTCCTCGACGGGAATGGGCCTGAACCCGATGCGGTTCAGTACGGGCGCATTTTTTGCAAGACGATAATCGCCTTTTGATATATTGACGAATCCCGGGTCCTGATTCGTATAGACGGCAAGATCCATGAGGTCAAACGACTCGATTGGAGCACCGAAGCCCGGTTTGACGATCGTCGGGCAGTCGACAATCACATTCCGCCAGAGATGATTGAAGCCGCTCGTGGCGATCACGCCGTCCTTCTGGTAATTCTTAAGGTCAGGATACCGTGACAGATACAACGGATCGGTCATGGTGCCCTTCTTCAGAGCATTTCCCCAGCAGTCATTATTCGGATTGAAACCGCCCGTCTGCGCGGCCATCTCGGCGCTACCAATGCCAGCCATCCCCGCTACCATCAAGGCTAGCCAAACCACCTTAAGTAACTTCTTCTTCATTGTTTCTTTCATAACTGTTCGTTTCGCTCCAGTAATGTGAACCTGAATCCTGCTCCGAGTGATGGTCTATTCAAACGCCTTCGGCACCGGCGGCAAACCGACCGTCAGCGTGGCCGGGGTACGGCGGCCGGCGCGGGACACATCGAAGGGGATGGAGCCGAGCGACCGGGCAGGCGAGTCCAGCAGCAACCGGAAATCGTCTTTGGCCGTGCTGCCACAAGTAAATTCAATATTTGTTGCATATTTGCCGATATACACACCCGGTGTGGTGTTTTGCGTGCATTGGCCATATTGCATGACATTTTCAAACGAAATATTGTCTACATAATGCCCGGCATCTTTTCCCCAAATCAGGATCTGAATCTTCTTTTCAACACCCGTCAGCGTAATATCCTTGAAATGGATATTCTTGACTATTCCATATTGACCGTTTCCCAAATCAGGATATGATGCAGCCCGACTAAATGAAATGATCCTGGTAAGGGTAAAAAACGGCTGAGCATCCACGTTGATGCGAATATTCTCAAATCGCATATTACTCAGCAGCACACCGTCAGACGGTTCTATTCCAAACACATTGTACGACCAGAATCCCCAGTTGTCACCCTCCTGAAAGCTGTGGATGACATCACAATCTCTCATGATTGACTGATCGCAAGCTATTCCAGTTACACTCGGCCACCAACCGACCCGAATAATATCTGCTCTATCACACCAGAGCACACACCGCTCGATCGTTGCACGCTGCATTGGTAAAGACCAATTCTTTCCATAAAGACACAGACAGTCATCGTCCGTACGGATAAAGCAATCCTCGATTAAGACATCCGAGCAATTCCAGACCTGTATGCCATCATCATTCTGGCATTTGCTTCCACATATTTTAACATTGGATATAGTAACCGAATCGCAATTATCAGGCACCAGCGTATATTCAAATGAAGAGGCTATAATAATATCCCTTACCCGGACGTTTCGAGCACCAACGAGATTCACAAAATAATGTGTGGGTCCCTTCCGCCAACCCCACGGGCTCCCGTCAATTATTCCTCTTCCCCTTATCGTTGCATTGTTGCCTGTGAGGAGTACCGGTGCTTTTATAATGGCTCCACCGGCAATATAAAGGGTCTGGTTATCGCCCACCTTAATTTGGTCGGGTTGATGTATGCCGGGACCATAATAAATGACGCCCGGATCTCCCTTGCTCGGTATATCCTGCTCTATAGGATTCCCGAAAATAAGCAGGGGTCCATTCCTGACATCAGGCTCTATAGATATATTTCGAGGCTTATCAAGTGACACGACAAGCGTATCACCGTTCATCCTTTTTGAAATATTATATGATTCCGGACGGATTATCGCGTTCGCCAGGTTCTTTTGCGACCGTATTTCTATCTTTACGCTACCCGAGAAATCGAAATAAGTCATGGAATAATTTCCACCATTGGATTTCAAGGCAGGAATCTGGTAAACATCTAATCTGACGCCGTTCACCATCACAGTGTAATCCGTTGAAAGATTTGCTCCGCTTGGTGCGGCGTAGGTCACAATCTCGGCATTCGCAATAGTCGCGGCAAAAAGTGAGAGGGCCACCGGCATACAACGCATCATCATTTTCATAATCTGCTCCTAATTCGCAAGTGTTATAATTCCGATTAGCTGTCACTGCTCGACGCCAGTTATTTGACCGTCTGATCCAACT
>CAYHBE010000252.1:0-3221 GCA_964354765.1 uncultured Dehalococcoidales bacterium
TCCCGGAGCACTGCCAAACTGTCCGATTTTGGCCTGGCGCGTTCCGTCGCGTCACGCGTGACCGTGGAAGGCGCCATTGTAGGTACGGTTTTCTACCTGGCGCCCGAACAGGCGCTCGGGAAGACCATTGACGGTCGCGCTGACCTCTACGCCCTGGGCGTAATGTTATACGAGCTGACCACGGGGGTATTGCCTTTTAGCGGGGACGATCCCTTCACCGTGATAACCCAGCACCTGTATGCGCCAGTGGTGCCGCCTCGAGCGAAAAATGAGGCCATTCCCCCCGCCTTGGACGCCCTGATCTTGCGGTTGCTCAGCAAGACACCCGAGGAGCGCCCGGCTTCGGCGGGCAAGGTGGGGGATTTGCTCACATCGATCATGCAGAAAACCGTAATGGAACCGGTTGAAGTCGCCCGTGAGATCTCGTTCCTCGATCGAATCGTGCGTGGCAGGATTGTTGGTCGGGAGCGCGAGCTTGCCGAAGCTGGAGCCTTGTGGGAACGTTCCAGGCGAGGCGAAAGCCAGCTTCTCCTGATCAGCGGTGAGCCTGGAGTGGGAAAGTCGCGCCTGGCGCGCGAGCTCGTCACCCGCACAGATGTGTCCAGGGGAAAAGCCTTGATCGGTGAATGCTATGCTGAGGGGGGCGCGCCTTACGCCCCCTTCGCTCAAATGGTGCGCGGCGCCCTCGTCAATGGCAACCCCCCGAAAGAGGTCGTTGCCACGCTGGAGCTGCCCGATTTTGTGCTGGCCGATCTGCTCAGCCTGGTCCCCGACCTGCGCTTGCATTACCCTGAAATTTTTCCCTCCAATCCACCCATCGACCCGCGGGCTGACCAGGCGCGCCTATTTGAAAATATGGTAACTTTTTGCCAGTTGTTCAGCCAGCACGCCCCACTCTTACTCTTGATCGAAGACGCCCATTGGGCCGACAGCGGTACGCTGGGTTTGCTCCACCACCTGGCACGCAGAGTGCGCCGCCTGCCGGTCATGCTGCTTGCCACTTACCGGGAAATCGAGTTGGACGAGACATTACCATTACAAAACCTGTTGCTGGATCTCAACCGGGAGAGGCTGGGGACGCGCATCAAGCTCGAACGGCTAGACCGTGCAGGCGCCCAGGCCATGTTGGGGTCTCTCTTCGCTGAAGAAATCCCCCCAGATTTCCTGGAAGGGATTTACCGTGAAACGGAGGGCAATCCCTTCTTCATCGAGGAGGTTTGCAAGACCCTGGTGGAGGACGGCAGTCTTTACTTCGAAGGTGGGCGCTGGCAACGCCCTGAGATGGACAGGCTGGAGATACCTCAATCTGTGCGGGTTGCTATCCAATCGAGGGTGGGCCGGCTTCCTGAAGACGTCCAGGCCTCATTGAACATGGCAGCCATCCTGGGTCGCGAGTTCGATTTCGACACCCTGCGGGAAGCCAGCCAGGTCGACGAAAAAAGGTTAATCGAAGATCTGGAGTGCGCCGAGAAAGCTGATTTAATCCAGGAGGTCAGCTCCCGGGATGGTGTGACTTTCCGGTTCACCCACGCTTTGATCCCTGCCACACTCTCGGATAGCGTGCGGACCTTGCGCAGGCGCCGTATGCACCAGCAGGCCGCAATAGCCATCCAGCGCCTGCGACCGGAGGATTACGAAGCCCTCGCCTACCAATTCACCGAAGCCGGAGAGTTCAACTCTGCGTATGGCTATTTTGTCAAGGCCGGCGAACGGGCTCTGGCTACCTGCGCCAATTCAGAAGCTGAAAAGGACTTCCAGTCCGCGCTAGACCTGACCGAAGCTCAGGATGAAAAAGCTCGATTGCTGACCGGGTTAGGACGCGTGCGCGCTCGCTTGGGCCGTTACGAGCAGGCTATCCGGGACCTCCTCCAGTCGGCGGAGATCTATACACAACTGGGTGACCTGGACCAGGCTGCCGGGCTTTATGCGCACGCCGCCCTGGCGGCCTGGGATAGCGGGGATACAATACGCTGCCTGTCATTATCGCGGGAAGGCCTGGAACGGACAGCCAGCGATACCCCAGGCCACGGTTATGCCGTGCTGATGGCTGAGGTGGGACGAGGCGCTTTCTTCAACGGGAAGATTCAGGAAGCCAAAGAGCGTTGCCAGGAAGCCTTACAGCTGGCAGAAACCCTGTTGCTACCAGATGTCCAGGCCGAGGCTCTCACAACCCTGGCCTTGTTACCCGACACAACCCTGGAGGCTGCTATTGAATTACTCGAGCAAGCGATTGGCATCAGCGAAAGCGCCGGGCTTCACCGCCCGGCTGAACGTGCTCTCCATAACCTATGCACGATAAAAATGAATCAAATTGGGGGCTTTCGCGAAGCGCGCCGGCTTGGCCTGCGCGCCATCCAACTGGAAAAAATGCGAGGCGCCCTTTCCAATGAACTATTTACCTCGGTTATCACTGCGGTTACCTATTTTTACCTCGGCGAATTTATAGAATTACAGCCCCTACTGAACAGGATGCACGAGTTGAGTGAAGCGCTCCCCGGGGATACCTCTAGCCAGCGGTATTTGAAATGGGTCGAAGGAACCCTGTTGTACATGAAGGGAGAGCTCGAACAAGCCAGGACGCAGATGCAAACTTTACAGGTGGTCTATCGTGAGACTGGCGACCTTCAAGGCCTGGCGGGATTGAACCGTAATCTGGCGGAAGTATTGATCGATCAAGGGGAATGTGACCTGGCGGAAAAGACGCTTCTCGAAGCGATTCAGGCCAGCGAGCAAGGAATCAATCCTGAGGCGATCGTGCCTCGCTCCCTGTTGAGCTCGTTATTGGCTCGACAGGGGCGCCTGGACGAGGCACGCCAGTTCTTGAATAAAGTGCGGTATACATGGTCGTCTGCACCACGCACGACAGAGGAAATGTGTTATTTCTATGAGGCGGAAGCGCAATGGGCCACTGCGGAACAGGACTGGGAGCTGGCCTGGCAGAACCACCACCGCCTGGTCGATTTAATGGTTAAATTAGAGACCCCCTGGTTCCCGGCAAGAGCCCTGTGCAATTGGGCGGATGCCCTGCTTGCGCGGGGCGAGCTACAGGACATCGAGGCGGCGCGCCAACACCTGCAGGAAGCGCAGGTTATTTTCAAAATATTGGGGGTTGAGTATTACGTTAAACAAGTTGAGAAGCAGCTTGCAAGAACAGACTGATTGTTATGCACGATCCATCTCCATAGGTTTGCGAAACCATGTATCGATATTGAAAGTCTTGT